>JAZRNC010000091.1:0-9335 GCA_045647965.1 Eubacteriales bacterium
GAAATGGTGAAGGACGGCTGTGACGTACTTCTGTTTGAAGCGTCATCGCAAGCGTTGGCACTTGAAAAACTGTCCGCCGTATCGCCCGATATTGCCGTATTTACAAATGTATCCCGTGATCATCTTGATTTTCATCAAACGATGGAAGAATACACCGCGGCAAAATGTAAACTATTCGAACATGCCAAAGTCGCCGTGATAAACGGTGACGACAAATGGCTCACGCAATCTTATAAAAAATATCCGCACGTTTCAAGGGTGATATGCTCGGCTTTTTCTGAAAAAATCGTCAGTTCCGATGTGTGTGCACTGCGTATCCTCGAAAAAGCGGACGGGGTGGAATACGTTTATTTTTCCGAAAAAGCGGTGTTTCGCGTGAGAGCTCCCCTGCTTGGCAGATTTTCTGTATACAATACGATGGAAGCCGTGACGTGTGCGCTTATGCTTGGATGCGATCCGATGACTGTGAAGGAATCTTTACAGACTTTCGGTGGAATCCCGGGAAGAATGTACCGCGTATGCGAAGGGGAAGGATTGCCAATGGTAATCATCGACTACGCTCATACGCCGGATGCGCTCCGGGCGGTGTTATCGGCACTGAAAACGGGCAGCAAAAACGGAAGACTGATCGTCGTATTTGGATGCGGCGGTGACCGTGACCGCGGCAAACGTCCGCTAATGGCAAAAGTGGTGTCGGAGTATGCGGATTACGTGATCGTCACGTCAGACAATCCGCGCTTTGAAGATCCTGTTCAGATTATGGGGGATATTCTCTCAGGAATCCGGGAGGGTACACCTACTGAACAGATACCCGACAGACGAGAAGCGGTGCGGCGCGCTGTTCAGATGGCAGAGCAAGGGGATACCGTGCTTCTTGCCGGAAAAGGGCACGAAAAGTACGAAATTATCGGGGGGAGTCTGCTGCCGTTTGATGAAGAACGGTGTGCGAGAGAGGCTCTTCTCAAAAAAAAGAATGAAAAAAATTCAAGTAACGATATAGACCGATAAGAGGGAAGTCCCGCCCGTGAGCGGCGGAAAAGACTATTGTAAGGAACGAGGAGGAAGAAAATGAGCGTTGCATTGAGACTCAAAACCTTGACACCCGTCGAGATCGCACGCGTAATTGACGGTAAACTGGAAATGTACGGAGGGGACTGCTCGGAAGCACCCCAGAATCATATATCGACGAATTCCAAAGAAGGTGCATCCGGCGTGATCTTCTGCGCCATCAAAGGACAGAATGTTGACGGAAACGACTACATCACCGATGCGCTGATGGCTGGTTCCACGTGCTTCATCTGTCAGTACGTGCCCGAAGCCGCAAAAGAAAGCGGAAAATGCTTCTGCGCGATCCTTGTGGAAGATACCGTCAAGGCAATTGGGACTCTGGCGGCGTACTACCGTGGTTTTACGAATGCAAAGTTCGTGGCGGTCACGGGCAGTGTCGGAAAAACCACGACGAAGGAATTTATTTACTCGGTAGCATCTGCGGCATACAAAACGCATAAAACACAGGGTAACTATAACAACGAGCTCGGCCTTCCTCTGACGATTTTCGGTATTTCCCCAAGCGATAAGGTAGCGGTTGTGGAAATGGGTATGAGCGCTCTTGGTGAAATTGAGTATATGACACGGATCGCGCGTCCCGACATCGCTATAGTAACGAATATCGGAACGTCCCATCTTGCTTCACTCGGAACACGAGAGAATATCTGCCGCGCAAAAATGGAGATTCGTCTTGGTCTTAGTGAGAACGGCACACTTCTTCTCAATGCGGACGAACCGCTTCTTTTCGATCAGTATGAAACGCTGGAGCATAAGCCGAAACTGATGAGCGTGTATAATCGCTTCGGGGACTATCGGGCGGTGAATATTCGTCAGAAGGTTGACGGTATGGTGTACGACCTGATCTACGATAACAAAGCAGTTACGAACGTGGAAATTCCCACACTTGGCAAACATAACGTATATAACTCGCTGGCGGCGTACGCGGTGGGTGTGATGCTCGGTATGACGGATGAACAGATCCGCCGCGGACTGAAATCCTTCGTTGGTGCGGACAAAAGACAGAATATTTACGATGTCAGCGGTATTACGGTGATCGACGACTGTTATAACGCTAGTCCCGAGTCCATGAGAGCGGCGATTGACGTTTTGGTTTCTATGGCAGCGAAAAAGGGTACGAAACCTGCGGCATTGCTCGGGGATATGCTGGAGCTCGGGGAATATTCCCGCTTAATGCACGATCAGCTTGGTCAGTATGCGGCTCAGATGCAGGTACAGAAACTGTTTTGCTACGGAATGATGGCGGATATCGTTGCGGAAGCGGCGATCAAAAAGGGAATTCGTGCGGAGAACGTGTTCGTTTGTCTTGATACGAGAGATCCGCAGAGTATGGCAGATATGATCCTTCAAGCACTTGATCCTGGGGATATTCTCCTTGTTAAAGCGAGTCGTGCCGTCCAGGCGGAACGCATCATTGAATGTATGAAAAAACGCAAAGTCAGAAAAAAACGCACATAAGACAGTCTGATGAGCAGAAAAAGATGGTAGGATAAATGAATTACAATATTTTGTACGCAGCGGCGCTTTTGCTCACGTTTGGCGTGACAGTTTTGATCTCCCATAAATTGATCCCGATTTTGAAAAGCCACAAAATGGGACAGCGGATCTTAGAAATCGGTCCCCGTTGGCATAAGAGCAAAGAGGGTACTCCGACGATGGGCGGTGTGGCTTTTATCATCGCATCAGTGATCGTCGGAATCGGCGGATGCATCTATCTTGGCATAGAGGATGGAATCACGGTTACCCTTCCGATCATCTTCACTCTTGCGCTTGGGGTGTGCGGCGGACTTATTGGCTGTATTGACGATATGGCAAAATTAAAGCGGAAGCAGAACGAAGGATTGACCGCTCCGCAGAAGTTCATTCTTCAAGTGATTGCGGCGGCACTGTATCTTCTTGCTATGACGCTTGTGTGCGGTGCAACGACGGAACTTTACCTCCCCTTTGTGAATATTACGATTGATCTCGGCATATTCTACTACGTTTTTGCGATGTTCCTGCTCACCGGTATGATCAATAGTGTGAATCTGACGGACGGAATCGATGGACTCGCATCAAGCGTAACGCTCGTTGTTGGCCTATTCTTTACGGCAGCGGCATATATGAACGGACTTGCAGAACCGGATGGAGCGCTTCTTCTTCTCGGAGCTCTTACAATCGGTTCGTGCGCGGGATTTTTGGTCTATAATTTCTACCCGGCCAGAGTGTTTATGGGAGACACGGGATCCCTATTCCTCGGCGGACTTGTGGTTGGCGGCGCATTTATGATGCAGAATCCGCTTCTTGTTGTGGTATTCGGTATCGTATATATTATCGAAACCGCATCGGTTATTCTTCAGGTACTGTATTTCAAGCTTACTCACGGAAAACGTCTTTTCAAAATGAGCCCCATTCATCACCATTTTGAAAAATGCGGTTGGTCCGAAATCAAGATCGTTGTGGTATCGTCCGTTGTGACGGCGATCGCGGCGGTAATTTCGTTGCTCTTTGGACTGAGATAAACATAAAAATAAACGGAGGCGGTGGCATGGCGCAAAACAGCAATCAATCGAATAGAAATTCTGCGCGAACCGACCGCGGCGCATCTTCTGACCGTTTCTCCTCGGGCGGAAGAGCGGATCCGAACAGAAATTATACCGACCGGCGAGGCGTATCCTACGGGGAAAGAGCCGTGGAGAAGACTACGTATCGTGCGGGAAGGACGAATAATACAACTTACCGAAAGACCGAGAATAATCCTGCCCCTCGCGAAGAGCACAGACAAAAAAGGGTAGATTCACGCTCCGTTGTCGAAAGACGTCCCACGGAGAGGGGGATGACCCTCAAAAGTCGCAGAGAAGAACGTGCCCTGCGAAAGGAAACGGCGTGGCAGAAGGATATCGTTCGCGTAAGAGGTAGTGTTGACGGCATTATGCTGACGATTATACTGATTCTTTTATGTCTCGGAACGATTACGGTGTTCAGCGCCAGTTATCCGTATGCGATCTCTCGTGGGGAAGCCGGCAACTCCTACATTATGAGCCAGATGAGCTTCGTGCTTCTGGGAATTGTGGTGATGGGACTCACAATCGCCGTTCCGATTAAAGCATATAAAAGCTGGGCGCCGATTTTTGCCTACGTTGTCTCAGCAGCGCTTCTTATATATACGGCGCTGATGGGAAACGCTGAGGGCGAGGCCAGACGATGGATCAGCATGTTTGGGTTATTTAACCTTCAGCCGTCGGAGCTGATGAAGATCTCGATGATTTTGCTCCTTGCGTGGTTTTGTCAGAAATATAACGAAAAAATGCACGATTTTGGCAGGGGATTATATAGCTTCTGGTGGAATACTTGCTCTCCGTTTTTGCTGCTTGTTCTTGGTGCGGGACTGATCTTGATCGGAAAACATCTATCGGGAACGATCATCGTCGGGGCGATTGGATTTTTCATGCTTATCGTCGGCGGGTGTAAACTGTCGTGGATGCTCGCTCTCGGCATTCCGCTTGGCGGCGGAGCGATCGGCGTGTTCCTTGCGTTGAACCCGTACGCGCTCAAGAGAATCACTACGTTTACGGATGAAAATGCGGATACATTAAGCGATCTGTATCAGACGACGCAGAGCATTTACGCCATCGGTTCGGGTGGATTGTTTGGCGTCGGGATTGGTCAGAGCAGACAAAAATACGGTTTTTTGACGCAATCCCACACGGACTTTATCTTTTCCATATGGTGTGAGGAAACCGGATTTATTGGTGCGCTTCTCCTCATTGCGCTGTTTTTACTGTTTATCTGGCGCGGTTATGTCATTGCGATCAAAGCGCCCGATACATTCTGTATGTTAACGGCGTTCGGAATTACGACGCATGTCGGACTTCAGGCATTTTTGAATATGTGCGTGGCATCCGATATTATTATGAATACGGGCATTACTCTGCCGTTTTTCTCGTACGGTGGATCTTCGCTCGTGGTACTGATGTTTGAAATGGGGATCCTTTTGTCGATCTCACGGCAGTATTACCGAAAAAAATCCGATATTGAACGGGATGAAATGCTCCGCGAAGCGGGACTGAATTAAACTTGATGAGGGGTGTTCATTATGAGAGTGCTTATTACGGGCGGTGGAACAGGCGGACATGTGAATCCTGCTCTTGCAATCGCGAATACGATAAAACAAAACGATCCAACGTCGGAAATTGCGTACGTGGGTACGAAAAAGGGAATCGAAAATAAGCTCGTTCCCAAAGCGGGTTACCCGATGTATTTTGTGGATATCCAGGGACTTCGCCGCAGTATATCTCCTTCGAACCTGAAAGCGGCGTACCTTGCCGTTACGTCTCCGTACAAGGCGCGCAGTATTATTGACGAATTCAAGCCCGATCTCGTTGTGGGAACGGGTGGATATGTTTCGTGGCCCGTTGTAAAAGCAGCGGCGGATATGGGCATTCCGACGGCTTTGCACGAATCGAACGCTATTGCGGGCGTTGCTGTCAAAATGCTGCAGAAATTCGTTGATCGAATTTATTTGAATTTTGAAAAGACAGGGGAATCCCTTTCGTGCGACAGAGAAAAACTTCTCAAAGTCGGAAACCCCGTTATGGGAAGTTTTGCCTCTCTCTCAAAAGAAGAAGCGAGAAGAAAAATGGGACTTCCCGACAAATATAAATACGTTCTTCTCTCCTATGCAGGCAGTATGGGCGCTGAAAAAGTAAACGATGCCGTTCTTTGCCTGATGGAAAAATTCACTGCACGTCACCCCGAAGTGTATCACATTCACGCAACGGGGGCGATTGAACATGAACTTTGCACGTCACAGTTCAAGGAAAAAGGCCTTGATCGGTTTGAAAATATCGAACTGTGCGAATATATATACGATATGCCGATCAAAATGGCGGCGGCGGATCTCACGATCAACCGTGCGGGGGCGATGACGATCTCCGAGCTTGCGATCACGGGAAAACCGGCCATCTTTATTCCTTCGCCCAATGTTACGGAAAATCATCAGTATAAAAACGCAAAGGTGCTTTACGATTCTGATGCCGCCGGTCTGTTTGAGGAAAAAGATCTGACGGACGGAGCCGATCTTCTCGTAAAAGAAGTGGAAAAGCTTCTCTCAGAAAACGGAGAAGAGCGCAGAGCGGCAATGAGTCAGAACATCCGTCAGTTTGCTGTAGCAGACTCAAACAAACGGATATACCTCGATTTGTGTGAACTCGTAGAAAAATATAAAGCAAAGAAGAAATAAAAGAACCCATTCTGACGGAAGGGAGGGAAAAATATGGACGGAGCAGAGCAGTGCGAAAAGGTGATGTATGTATACGATCGTATCTGCACAAAACAAGCGAAACAACGGCATTTGTATCACGAATACGGTGTGAAACGAACGGACAGGAGTTCCAAACCCGTAACAAAGACCGAGCGTCAAGCTGACGAGAACGGAAATCGCCACGGTGGCCGACACGATAGCCGAAACGACGGACAAAACGCGCCGCATATCCAAAGGACTACGCGGTCGGCTGGGTATGGAGAAGGTCGAAACGGTGGTGGTCAGCAATTTCACGGGGAGCGAATGGCGTATTCCGGACGTGAAACATCGTCGTACGCGGCAAAACAAAAAGAAACAAACCGTAGTACTCGACAGAACGGTGGTGCGCGTGGAAACGAAGCGGTGCGACGTCCCCCTCTGAAACTGATGCTTGAGAAAATGGTGAATCTGTTCGAGAGCATCGAAGAGCGCGGAAAAAAAGACGAGCTGATCGCTAAAAAACGGGCACTCGCGCTGAAAAAACTGTCGGAATATCGTCGGATCTTCTTAACGAGCCTTTTGCTTGTCGCTATCACGGCGGCGTTCGTTGCCGTGGGATATCAGCTGATCTTTGTGGTGGATGAGATTACGATTGGCGGCTCCGAACACTATACCGAGGCGGAAATCCTCGCGGCCTCCGGTATCGACTTTGGGGATACACTCTATTCGTTCAAAGCATCGGACGTGACGTCGGACGTGACGTTCTATTGCCCATATATTAAAACGGCGGTGGTGGATCGCACCATTCCAAATGCCGTGTCGCTGACGGTTGAAGATGACAGCCCGATGTTTTATGCGAGCGTATATGGGGATCGCGTGATTTTGTCAGCAGGACTTCGCGTGCTCGACGTGCTGACGGATGATGAGGTCGGTGCGAGTAAATCCGAAGCGTTGATCGAATTGATTCTCCCGTCGGTGACGTATTCCGTGGCTGGAAGAACGCTGACGTTTGCCGATTCAAGAGCCGAGAGATACATACGCAAAGTCCTTACCGACACGCTTGCATCTACTCTTTATAAAGAAGTGAGCATCGATCAAATCGACTTGTCGAGAGAATACGATATCACGATGATTACGGACGGCCGCTACTACTTCAAATTCGGCGGCGAGGCGGACTCTGCGCTGAAGCTGCGGATGGCGCAGAAGATCCTCTCGGACAGCCAGTTTGACAAAACCTCTCCTGCGGCCAGAATCGATCTCTCTACCGTGGGAGAAGCCGGGGAAGCAAGCGTCATCTACCAGATGAAACTCACCATCGGTTAATGGATGGCGGGGGACGTGAAAAAAGCATCTTGTTCTATGAAAATATGCGAGTATTCTGAACAAAAATGCAAAAATGTGTGAAAATTTCAAAAAAACTATTGCAAAATTTTATTTTATAATGTAAAATAATAATAGTGTAAATTTTTATAACGGAAAAGTATAGGATCCCACTGAAAAAAGATAAAGTGAAATAAGGAGGGCATAAGAATGCCGTTTGAACTTGACGATAACAATTATGAAAGTGGTGTAAATATAAAGGTGATCGGCGTTGGCGGCGGCGGAAACAATGCAGTCAACAGAATGGCCAACAGCATTAAAGGCGTAGAATTTATTGCTGTTAACACCGATATGCAGGCACTTGTGAAATCCAATGCTACCACAAAAATCTCCATTGGTGAAAAAGTAACCAAGGGTCATGGTGCAGGTGCGAACCCCGAAGCAGGTTTCAAGGCTGCGGAAGAAAGTGAAGAAGATATTCGCCGTGTTCTTGATGGCGCGGATATGGCATTCGTTACAGCCGGTATGGGCGGCGGAACAGGTACGGGTGCTGCTCCCGTTATCGCGAGAATTGCTCACGAAATGGGTATTCTTACCGTTGGTATCGTTACAAAGCCGTTCGCTTTCGAAGGAAAGAAGAGAATGGAACAGGCTGAAAACGGTATCGAAAGACTCAAAGAATATGTTGACTCCCTCATCATCATTCCGAACGAAAGACTGAAAGAAGCCGGCGAAAAGATCACTCTTATGAATGCATTCCAGATCGCTGATGACGTTCTTCGTCACGGTGTACAGAGCATTACAGAGCTTATCAACGAACCTGCATATATCAACCTTGACTTCGCTGACGTAACTTCCATCATGAAGGATGCTGGTTACGCGCATATGGGTGTTGGTGAAGCTTCCGGTAAGGACAAGGCATCCGAAGCAGCAAAGAGCGCAATCTCCAGCCCTCTTCTCGAGACTACAATCTCCGGCGCAAAGGGTATCCTTATCAATATTACCGCATCTCCCGATATCGCACTTGATGATATTGATATCGCCGCTTCTCTTATCGCATCCGAAGGCGCAGAAGACGCTACCGTTATTTTCGGTGCTGCCTTTGACGAAACCCTTGAAGATACGATGAAGGTTACCATTATCGCAACCGGTTTCCCGAATAAGAACGAAATGGGCACTTCTTTTGTGAAAAAGAACGACAAGAACCTGAAGCCCATCGTTTCCGGTGTTATCAGAGGCGGTAAGAAGGAAGAAGTTAAATTCGTCGACCTTCCGAAGGAAGAAGAAAAGACCGAAGAAGCAGAACAGTCCCCGATTACGGATGACGAATTCAACGAAATCCTCAAGCTTCTGAATATGGGAAAGAATCAGAATAATAACCCCCAGAAGTTCTAATCCAGAATAATATAAGATCCCCCGTATGAGACGACGGGGGATTTTTGTGTCTGTGGGAGCTGTGGTACACGAAAAATAAAAAACGACTATATGACGATAATAACAAAAAGGCGTGTTGCAAATTACATTTCACAATGCAAATGCAGCACGCCGTTTCATTTAATTATGAATGATTACTTTGTTGTTCTGCCGAACTGAGGGCCGTATGTTGCGCAAGCGCGGTAATCGGCGCCTTCTTTGTCCATACCGAATGCGTTCCAAGCAGCGGGACGGAAAATGCTTTCCGTGGGAACGTTGTGCATCGATACGGGGATACGGAGCATAGAGCAAAGTG
>JAZRNC010000092.1:0-16194 GCA_045647965.1 Eubacteriales bacterium
ATTGATGAGTTTTCGGACAGGGGTTCGATTCCCCTCGCCTCCACCACAAAAGGTTGATAATTCGACATTTTTTGCTGATTTATCAGCCTTTTTTATGTAGAAATCAGTGCTGCCACCCGAATCGGTGACAGCTCCGTTCTTGTTTGCGCCTTTGCCTGCAAGCTTCCGCATCGCATCCATGATCTGCGGATCGCACCGTATCATGTGCTCGACCAGCGTTTCGTCCTCGCCGATACCGAGGGAGCGGTCGATCTCGCCGCGGAGGATATCGGCAGGAAGCGTGTTGAGATAGAATTCGATGTGATCGTAATAGACCACCACTTTGTCAAGGTAGAGATTCAGCAGTTGGCGGTGCATCTCAACATCGCCCGAGAGGTACATTCCGCGGGCGTATTCGTATGCCAGCTCCACCATCATTTCGGTGACCACCTGCGTTTTTGAGTGCTTTTCCACTTCCTCGATTTTCGCGCGTATTTCCTCTCGTTCCTTTTCGAAGGTTTCAAGCGAATTCAGCAGTGCTGAGCTGCCTGTGTTGGCAACGGCAGAGACGATGTTGTCGATCTTCTTCGTCACCGACAGGAGCGAGCATTGGAGCATCTTCAGCTTGTCCTGGCTCTCAATGTCAAACTCGGCGTGGTATTTGTAATATTCCTTCACCAGCTTCGGGATATTGGATTCATCGAAGACGATACGCGCGATCTCCTGCATGATGAAGGTTTCAAGGTATTCACGGCGGATTTCTTTGTTGTGGCAGATCGACGAGGCGGTGCGCTTGCGGTTAGAGCATTGGTAGCAGACATATTTCAGCTTGCTTCGCCCCGAGAATCGCCGCACACCCGTGTAGGATGCTCCGCACTCGCCGCAGACGATCTTGCCCGTGAGCAGGTAGGTTTCCTTGCCGGAGTTGTTGGTGGTGCGGTGCTGTGTGCGCTTTTTGAGAATCGCCTGCACACCGTCCCATACCTCATCGCTGATGATGGCAGGCACGCCACCTTCAATGCGGATCATGTCGCCGATGGGCTTGCTCTTGTGGTTGTTACGCCTGCCGTTGTAGTCCTTGCCCGCCGCGCGATTGAAGATATACACGCCGTGATATTTTTCGTTTCGCAGAATCTCGGTGAGACTGTTCTTGCCGAACGCTTTGCCGCTTCTGGTACGGAATCCCATAGCGTTGAGCTTGTGGATAATCTCGCTGTAGCCGATGCTGTGTAGAACGTCGTCGAAGATCATACGCACCGCATCTACCTCGGTTTCGTTAATCTCGTAATGCTTGGTTTCGGGATTGATCTTATATCCGAACGGTGCATGACCGCCGATGGCTCGGCATTGAAGTGCTGACTCGCGCATACCTTTCATCACCTCGCGCGCAAGGTTTCGGGAATAGTATTCGCTCATGCCTTCGAGCACCGATTCGAGGATGATGCTCTCGGGTGAATCGTCAAGGTTTTCCAGTACGCTGACCAGCGACACGCCGCACTTCTTCAGCTCCCGCTTGTAGTATGCGGAGTCGTAGCGGTCGCGGCTGAAGCGGTCGAGCTTGTGGACGATGACGAGATCGAAGCCGCAAGTCTTCGACTCACGGATCATCTTCTGAAACTCCGGGCGGTCATCGGTGGTGGCGCTTCGTGCGTGGTCGCAGTATTCGTTTGTGATGACCACCTTGTTGCGCTGGCAGTACTCACGCATAGCGCGGAGCTGTGCGTCGATGGATTCCTCGCGCTGATTGTCCGAGGAAAATCGTGCGTAGAGTGCGGCACGTGGGATGACACCTCGCGCTTTCATGGATTCTATTACGGTCATTTTTTCTCCTTTCTCTGTCCGAGGTAACGCCACTTGGCAATGCCGTCAAAGATTTTTAGCAGATCCTTGATGTTGTCGTTGTCACTCGGTATTGTTTTTCTTAGAATTTTACCCTCTTTGCCGGTGGAGATCTTCAAAAGATCCTCGCGGCTGACGGTGATACAGATCATTCGTCCTCCTTAAATCATATCATTTCGTGTCTCAAACATCCAGCGCAGTCGGTGAGAAGTTACAATAAAGTATCAACTCACATGGACATACGAAGTCCCACGGACTGCTCATAATCCTCGTGTGTGCAATAGGCAATAAATGCTTCGTTTGAAATGCGCCTCCCGAGGATTCGCTCCAGCCGCTCCTTCTCCCACTGGCTCATCTCGTTAAAAACTCTCGGCGTGTACCCATGGCTTTCCTCCTGGCAGAGTATATCACCGATGAAATCCATCAGTCCGGTTGTGATTGTTTCTTTTGCATTTTCGTCGTGCGGCGGTGTTTTGTAGTTCCAATACTCTTGATTGATTTCCGATGCACAGCCGCCCATGGCGAAGTATAGTTCAAGATTTCCTTTCAGCAGTCGCTCGTCAAAGAGCTTGTTGTCACGCACGCGCTTGCCCTCGGGCGTGGAGAAGGTTATATATTTATAATCGGGATTCCACTTCACACCATAGCCGTGCTTCTCCAAAAATTCGATAAAGTCCTCCCGCGTTTCAGACAGAAACATTGCTCGCAGCGCCACGCGCATGAGTTCTGTCTTCCATTCACCACGACGATACCAACTGCTTTTTTCTTCGGTGGTGGACAGTCCACGCCGTGCGCAAAGCTTGTTGGAGTAAGATTTCATCCGCATCAGATCGTCCTGCGAGGTGTGCAGTTTCTTTCCGTCCGCGTGGGAGACGGAGTTTACAACGAGGTGATTGTGCAGATGTCCGCGGTCGGTATGCGTGACAACGAGCACCTGAAAGCTGTTAAAGAAGCTTGCAAGCTCCATGCCGATGTCGTGTGCTTCCTCCGGTGTTAGGTCATCATCCGGCGCAAAGGATTGGATTACGTGATAGTAATTCCGCCCTCCGGTCTTGTTGAAACGGGACTTCACGATCTCAAACTCTGCCTGAGCGCTCTCCGCCATGCAGTCCTTACCGCTGATGAGATGTGGCTCTGTCTTCTCTTTGTTTTGAACATAGTTGAAAATATTGCCGAGCGGACTCGACGACGGTATCATTTTTACGATTGCCATTCATCGTCCTCCCTTCGATACGGCACGGAGAATATCATAGATTTTTGCAATCTCCGCCTTGATTTCGGTGAGATCGACTACCGAAATTTCACGCAGGTTCGCGAGCCTTGTGAGCTGATTGAGGTTCGTACCGATGCGCCGAAGCTGATTTGCCGCTTCATCAAAGCCAGGGATTACGGTGATCTCACGTCCGAAAATACAGTCACGGCAGTAATCCGCCATCAGCCGATAGCTCCCATAGGAGAGCTCGCGCAGACGTTCCAGCTCGTCCGGCGTGAGGCGGATGGTCACCTTCTCGGTGCGATTTTGTCTTTCTTTCATCTGTCCTCTCTTTCTAAGTAGGGGTTTGGGCTTAGCCCATTTGCCTTGGCTGCAGTCCTCCCGAAGGAGGGCATGACTGTCAAAGGCGAAACTTGCCAATACGGGACGGAACCGTCCCGTAAGGAATAACGCAACAATGCAAGAGACACTATACGGTATCTTCGTTTCACGGCAGAGACACACTGCAATGTTACCTTCTTCATTCCGTGCAGTCGGCGTTCTCTAAAATCGCCCAGTGCCATGCCTTCCCGATTTTCTTTGTAGTGATCCCCTTTATCTTCGCTTTTGCTTCGGTGACGGTACGAGGTGAGATGTCTTTCTCCTTCGCTCTTTCGTAGATTTTCTCGGATGCGACGTATTCGCCCGAAGAAAGCATATCCCGAATCAGATCTTCTGCCGCGTCAGTCTTCGTTTCATTCGTTCCGCCGCAGAGAAGCTCGTCGGCTGTGATACTGTCATAACCATCGATCCAATGGAAACCCTCATCGTTTCCGAGATTGAACGCCATCGATTTTCCTTCGGGAGCAAGAGATGATTTGTCATGCACGATCACACGCACATTCGGAAACTTGCGAAGCCTGCCGACAAGCAAAACACTGCGAGCCGATGCACGGAAATCAATTGTGCCGAGTCCGCGGTATGCGCTGTTCGTACCTTTCATCTTGTTGAGATGCCCGACAAAGACAATCGCGCACCCTGACTTCTCCGCCACGTTTGCAATGCCTCGCATCACCGTTCGTATTTCGTTTGCGCGGTTGATGTCGGTATCCTCACCGACGTAACCCTGGATGGGATCGAAGATCATCAGCCTTGCACCGGTTGTCCGGATCGCTTCCGCGATGCGCTCGTCTTTCAGCGTCAGCACATCGGTATCCTCGCTGATGTTAAAGATGAGGTTTTCATTCGCTTCTGCTTCGATCAGACGCGGCTTGACCGTGTCTCCGAGTCCATCCTCTGCGGTTTGATAGATCACGCTGATCGGTTCTCGTTCTTCCATGCCCGGGAATCCGCTGCCGTTTGAGCATGCCGCCGCAAGCCGCAGTCCGAGCGTGGTCTTACCTTCTCCGGGATCACCCTGTATGATTGTGATCTTCCCGAACGGGATATACGGATACCAGAGCCACTCCACCTCCTGCAATTCAATTTCGGACATTCTTTTGAGTTTCATTTCTGCTGTCATTTGCTTCTCCTTTTCGTCATTTATTTTTTACGGATTGTTTTTAAAACGCTTGTAACTTAAATCATAGCGACCACCTCCTTTGCTGGCGTTGAAAATACATCCCTCTACTTAACAGCTTTTTTTAGGGGGGGTTACATGGTGATTTTGAAGGAATTCACAAAATATTTACAGAAAAATATTTGTCCCCTCACTTAACAGCTTTTTTGAAGCGTTTTGAGAGGTCTGTTTTGGGCCATATAGTAAAAATTTTTTATTTCCTCTACATAACAGCTTTTTTTGAGCGTTTTGAGAAGTCTTTTTTGAACTTTACGGTAATTTTTTTGTTTCCTCACCATAATACATTTTTGAAAGCTTTTGACACCCTGTTTGATGCTAAAGAGAGAAGAAATATTTTGGTGGATTTTATCCTCTCAATTAACAGTCATTTTTAGAGCGCTTTGGAGCATGTTTTTACTGTTTTTTAGAAAAATAACTTTTCACCTCTATCTTTATAGTTTTTTGAAGCACTTTGAGAGGTTTTTTTAGAATTTTGCGCCAAAAAAATTTATGTCCTCATCTTTATAGCTTTTCAAAGCCTTTTGAAGCATATTTTAAAGGAATTGTCAGAAAAATATTTAATCCTCTACTAATCGTCATTTTCAGGAAGGTTTGATGCATATTTTTTCGACTGTTTTATCGAATATTAACTAAATAAATTTTTCGCCCTCACCTTTATACATTTTTTCGGCTGTTTGAGAGGTGGATTTTTTCAGTTGAACGTAACCTCCTACCTTTATAGTTATTTAGGGTACTTTGGAGCATATTTTCATGTCATTTTCCGCAAAAAAATAATTGCCACCTCACCTTTATAGTTTTTTCATGCTTTTGACCACCCTTTTTAACAAATTTAGAGTAAAATTTTTATATAAAAGATCGAAGTGGCTGTAGTTGACCCGACTCGAACTGTTGGCGGTGGAAAATACGAACCTACTTTGAACTCCTCTAAAATGAAAAATCGAGCATAGCTGCTCGTCCTTCTGATAAATTCAGGCGCACAGAGGCGTAAATTCGCCCGTTGTACGCCTTTTATCTGCGTCCGCATCGATGCTCGATTCTATAACAAAAACCGCCTGTAATCCGTTTGTTGCGGTTACAGGCGGTGTTTTTGCGTTATTCTTCTTCGTTTGTGTTGCTCATCACCTTAATGATGATCCTCACTCCAAGAGTGAATCCTTTGATGAATGCCTCACGCTCGGTCAGATCGTGCATCTCGGTTGAGCACTCGGAGAATTTTTCGAAAATTTCTTTTTCTTCGTCATTCAGCCGACCGAGGAGATCATCCTGATGCCGAATCACCAGCGTCAGCAGTTCGGCGTATGCGCTGTCTTTCTTGAATGGTCGCTCCCACGGCGAGATGTTACCGAACCACAGATCTTCAAGTATGTTCATGTTCCGCCTTCTTCATAAAGCGAGAGCGGCTCCGCACGGTGAAACCCGCAGCAGAGCCGCTCTTTTGGTATGAAATTGTGTATGTTTTTCGCATATCGTGTGCCTCCTTTGATTGGTAGCACACAGTATATCACAGGTGTGGGCGGAAGTCCAGCGGAAATCGTGTTAAGTTTTTGATAACTATCACGGCGGATTCAGTCGCTTTTCCTGCGTTTCTTTTTGCCCTTTGTCGCCTCGTAGCTCACATTTACAAGTAACTGTATCAGATCATCGGCGGCATCCGGCAGAAGCACGGAGATCCAATGCACCTTGTTCATGTGATATGCTAGATACACGCCGTCCTCCGCGCCGAATGATCCAAACATTTCGGTCGGCAGTTTGAGATTTACCACGTCGATCACCTCATCGCTGCCGAAACCGAATTTCCGTCAGGACACACACATCACAATGGCGTACCATTTGCGATTGTCCGTGTGGCGTAGGACGGCAGTTCCGAAGTCTTCTTCGAAGGGATAGTCTGCAGTAGTGTTGTATATATTGAGGCAGTGATCGAGGAATGTTTGTTTTGTCATGTGTGAACCTCAGAAATATTATTTTCGTACCTCGTCGGATGCTGCTTCAGTTACGGACAAGTCGATGTAGCAATCTTTTTCCTTGAAACAACGGCGAAGATAATCATGACCACCATCTACGGCACAAGCCCCGCACCTACATTCAACATACTGGTGCCTTTCTAAGGATTCAATGATGTCACCGCAGAGTTTACATTGTATAGCGTTTTTGATAATTTTACGCATAATTATCCCTCACTCAACAAATGAATTTCCTTTTTCGAGGATTCTTTTTCGTTCCTCCCAATCCGGCATAAACATTGCAAGCTGCTTGTAAAACTTCTGAGAATGATTCGGCTGCAAGAAATGCGTAAATTCATGTACAATAACATATTCAACCGAAGAAATGGGAGCTTCTATCAAAGCATAATTGAATGTCAGTATGCCTCGCTTCGGCTGACAACTACCCCAGCGAGAAATCATGTTTCTAAAACGAATGACTGGATAGTTTATTCCATATTTTTGATATTTCGGATACACAGCTTCGCACATCGACTGTATCGTATCTCTGCACATGGTATGCAGCCATTTCTCCATTGTTTTTCGCTTCAGCTCTGTATCAGTTATATCTTTTACAGCCAGTGTAATATAAGATTCATCGCTCTCCACTGAATTCTTTATTCCCTGAACTACGATCAATCTTCTGTCATGTCCGAATATTCTGAACGATTCTCCATCCACATACTGCTTGGGCTTCGGAGCATATTTGGCAAGTTCTTCGTAATGATCAAGCGCTTTCAGAATATACTCTGACTTTGAGACAAGAAATTCTTCAATCGTTTGCTCTGAAACACCGGGGTTAGCAGATACAAAAATCGTTCTGTCGGCTTTTATTCTCAAATTTATATTTTTGACCGATTTGATCTGCAGATCATATGTGATCAGTCTGCCTTTTAAGATAATTTCTTTTGTCATCTGAATCTCCTGAGGGCAACGGTGATGACATTTTCAATAATCTTATCGACAGAATCAAAATCTACCGTAATTCCGGTATCTTTCTCGATTTCATAGAACATATCATCAATGTCCTGAGCGATCTTGTTGTGAATATCCTTGTTTGTCTGCCAGTCTACCATGTTGTGTTCATCCACAATCTCAGTAATCCGTAGTGAGACATCCGAAATCATATCAATATTCGTGTTGATATCCATCACTTCATCGAGAATCGCCGTGATCACACCGTAAAATGCCTGTGCGTGAACATTTCCCTTGATTTTTTCCGGATAGGTAATATTCGTTGTACCTTTACGGTAATCCTCCATGATCGATTTCATTTTGGCAAGGTATTCCGCTTCAGAAATTACACGGCTCTTATATTCCTCAAGTGTATCACGGATTCGTTTGGAGAAACTATCATAATATGCAGGATTTTCGTCACGGTTGCCTTTGATGCTTTTGGTCATGTGCGAAACGATTGCATCTGCTTTGGAACGCATTGTGCCGAGCTCATGCAGTTCTTTTTCCAGCTCATCACGGTCGAGAATATCTACCGGATTCGTGATTTGCTTGATTCCGGCAACAGACATATGCGTATCCAAAAGATTCTGCATTTGCTTTTCATATTCCTTGTTGTCAATCGCATCCGCATAGCGTTTCTTTACGCTTCTCCTGACCTTGGAGTAGAAGATAAATGCCGCCTGATACATGCCGAGTTCATGCTTTGTAAACGCCGCATATGCTTTTTCGGAATTGAGAACCATACTGAGCGCACGACCGAAAGAACACAACTCGTCATAGAATTTCGCACGAATTTCTGTGTCTGCAAGAAAAACTTCGATTTCTTCCGCATCTTCCTTATTCTTGATGGAAGCAAAAATGTCGCAAAGGTGCGAATATGCCTCGCGGAGTCGGCTGACACAAGCCATTACATCTACAATAACACCATGGATGTCCTCACTGTCGAATTCCTCAAGACCGGCGCCGCTGTAGACCTCCATTGCGGAGTCCAGTTTTTGAATGAGTCCGCGGTAATCCACGATCAAACCGAAATCTTTTCCTTCAAACAGTCTGTTGGTACGGGCGATCGCCTGAAGCAGACCGTGCTCTTTCAGTTCCTTATCGATATAAAGAACCTGCGTGCGCGGCGCATCGAATCCGGTCAGCAGCTTACTGCATACGATCAGAATGTCGATTTCGCCGTCAATAAACTTATTCTTGATTGCATCCTCATAATCATCAGCGTTTCCGTACTGCGCCATCATCTTATTCCAGAATGCAACAACCATATCGTCGGTGCTTTCGTCAACTTCATCGCTGCCTTCACGCATATCCGGCGCAGAAATAACAACTGCCGTTGTAAGATCGCCAAGCTGCTCAAAAACGTGCTGATACCGCACAGCATCCTTTTTGAAATTGCAGGCAAGCATTGCCTTAAATCCGGTATTCTTGTATCCTTCGATGAAATGCTGGTTAACATCCAACGCAATTCTGCGGATGCGGGCATCGGTAGAAGTCAGCCGCTTGATCGAACTCCACTTGTTTTTAAGATCTGCCTTCTGTGCATCGTTCAGCCGCTTTGTCACCTGATCAAACCACAGGTCAATGTTCGCTTCATCGACATTCTGGTCAACGAATTTTCCTTCGTAAATCAGCGGAACAATAGCCTGATCGTCAACACCGTCTTTGATCGTATATTTATGGATCAGCCGACCGAACTTCTCCATGGTGTTCTTTTCATTCTTCATGAGAGGTGTGCCGGTGAAACCGATATAGCAGGCGTTCGGGAATACCACGCGCATCTTGGTCGCGAGAGAACCGTAATTGGAACGGTGGCTTTCATCGATCAGAACGAAAATATCACGTGAATCGTTTTTGAGTCCGCTGCTTTCAACGGTGTTGAATTTATTGATGATAGATGTGATAACATCTGCAGAACCTTTGTTGATCAGTTCAATCAAATGCTTACCGGAGGTCGCTCTTGCGGGAGATAGACGAGTGTGTGCAAAGGTTTTGGCAATCTGCTTGTCCAGTTCCTTGCGGTCGGTAACAATGACAACACGGGGATTGAAGCGGCTCATTTCCATGAGAATATACTTCGCCACCATGACCATGGTAAGTGATTTACCGCTGCCCTGGGTATGCCAGATGACACCACCCTGACGGTTCCCGGCAGCATCGTTTTGCTGAATGGTTTTGATGATCTCCTCAACGGCAAAGAACTGCTGATAGCGGCAGATTTTCTTGATATTGGCATCGTAGAGAACGAAATATTTTGTCAGTTTCAGAAGCCGCTCGGGTTCAAGCAGAGAGACAATGTTTCTGTCCTGCTCGGTGACTTCACGCCCGACGACATACTGATCGAGCAGCTTGTTCTGCCATTCCGCCGCCTGCTCGCGCCATACGCACCAGAAATTTTTCGGCGTACCGGCAGTCGCGTACTTGACCGCGTTTTTATTGGTTGCGACAACGATCTGCGCAAATTTGAAGAGCTGCGGGATATACGCCTTGCCCTGATTGCGAATCATCTGCTCGATTGCCTGCTCCGTATCCACCGTGGGTGCTTTGCATTCAATCACGGCAAACGGAATGCCGTTGACAAACAGAACGATATCGGGACGGGCATTGTGCTGCTTATCCGTGCTGTCTACCGCAAATTCTTCGGTAACGTGGAAGACGTTGTTTTCAGGATGCTCCCAATCGATATAGCGCAGATTGAAGCTCTTGGATGTGCCGTCTGCCAGCTTTTCAAGATAACTCTTGCCGAGCATAAGCGCATCATAGATTTTCTCACTGGTGCGGATAAGTCCCTCGCTCAGCGGCTCGTCCAACTCGGTAATGGCGCGCTCGATGTTTTCTGCGGTGAATTTATAGGCAATGCCCGCATATGTAAACTGATTCAGCTTGTTTAGTTGTGTGCGGAGAATATCACGGAGAAGAACGTTATACAGTCCGCCACGCTGGTTGATGCAGTCCTCGGGGGAGATATAGGTGTAGCCGAGTTTGCAGAGGAGTTCTATGGCGGGGACTTGAGAAATGTTCTTTTCGAGGTAGAGGTCGGTGTTCATTATATCAGCCCCATCATTTTCATAAGTTCTTTTAACATATCAGTACTTTGAGACGCTTTATCCACTAAAGATTTATAATATTCTTTTTCCTGCCAAGAAAAATTGGGATTATTATCTATGGTTTGTTTCAGGAGATTTTTGTAAGCTTCATTTTTTAATTTATTCATGAATTCCTGTTGTGTCATACATTCACCCTCACAATACCCGACAGCAGAAGCTGCATCAGGGCTTTTTTCTTTTGTTTTTCTTGGTCGAGATCGTGATTGAGTAAGTCAAGTTCGCGATCAGCATTAGAAAGAATATTTACAATGGCTTTTTGTTCTTCGATTGTGGGTGTTAAAATGATAGTATTGAGTATTGACTTTTTAGATATTGACGAAACTTTCACGCCACAAATCAATGGAATCAGTTGCATGTGGTATGCGTCTGAATTCATATAATATCCTAACCATCCTGGAGAGAATTTGTTTTTTACAGGACGGCAAAACATAGTATGTAATCCAGATAATATTTTCATTTCATGCACATTTAGTAATTCAATGACTTTACCCACAGCCAAGTCTTCTGCTGTATCAGCGATTACAATATCACCGTTTTGCAAGAACTCAGTTGTTTGTGGAATCATATCATTTTTTATGTACGGTAATTGTACTTTTTCGCAATCTAATACCTCTGCATACTTTGTGAGTATATCTCCGTAATGGATATTATTCATACGAGAATGTTCCGTAGTCATACAGTTTCTTGAAAGAGTGTTGGTTGTCAAAAAAGTGAAAGTTTCTGAAAACGAAAAACTTTCCCACTCCCCACTAAATCCCGGCAGCCGCTTTTTGCCCGTGAGAAGCTGCTGCATCAGATACTTTTTCTGCCGTTTCTTTTCCTCGATCAGCTTTTCTTTCAGCGCAATCAGCTTGTCCTGCGCGGACAGGATTTCGGCGATTTTCTTTTGTTCAGAGAGAGATGGAAGAGTAATTTTCAACTTAAGAAAAGTGTCTGCACTTAATGTTTTTAGTTTTTCGACAGTTCCTTCTGTGTATGTTTTTGCGTAATCAATAAAATGCTGATTATGCAACAAATATCCCATAAATATTGAATCCTGTGTACTATAAAACACACCGTAGATTGGTGATACAACGCCTCTGCGAAGGTTGTTTCGATGTATAGCACCGAATTTCAAATTCGCAGGATTATAAATTATATCTCCGACTTCCGTTAGAGCAAATTTTTTGGTAGTTATATCTTTGATCAAAAAATCTCGTTTATTTGATTTCTTATCTGCAGGATCTATAACGCCCTCTTCAATAGTAAACGAAAGAAGAGGAGCATCTTTTGAAACGCACATAAGTGTTTTTCTTTGAGTCAGAACGTCGCCAATGCGTTTTTCTTCCCATTCTATCGGTACAACGCCTGCCTTCGTCTTTTTATATCCCTCCGGCACTTCGCCGCGCCGGAGTTCTTCAATTCGTTGTTTTATTTGAGGGGTCATTTCAATCCACCTTCTTATGCGTTAATTTGGTGCAGCCAGTCGATAATGTTCATCCCCACTCGAGCAATATCTAATTCATCAAGAACTCCGCTGTGCATAATTACATTTCTTGATTTTTCGATTGCATCAAAAGTAGATTTTATCCATTCTACTGCATTTGAGAAAGCAAAATATGGTTCGAAATATGGCCAATTTCCTTGCGAGCAGATTATCTTTGGCAAATCACCAAACTCAAGATAAGACATCATAGCATCTCCTCGATTGATATGCCATTTTACTTTAGTTTCTTGATCTTTTCTGCTTTGAGCCTTCTCACGGATTCCATTCTGAACACCTTTCGACCACCAATCATCTCCGTATGCACCTAAAAGAGTTGTATATACGAACTCTCTCGTTGCATTCTCAAATGCAGTGATAGTAGCGAAAACTGTAATCATTGTTTTTGATTGCTCAACATACTTTGAGTCTATTTCATTGAAATGAAGTTTTTTTGCAAGTTCTTCCGAGAAGAATGCTTCTTCTGTGGAGTAACGCTTATGCCCTGCTTTGTCTAAAGCCTCTTCTGCGAGCATCCCTCTTAAAGTGAAAGAATATAGGTCTGTCTTCATGCGAGTCTCCTCACTTCAATGGAATATGCTTCGAAAGACTTGCAAACAATGCATCATATACTGCTTGGTCACGCGTTGCGGGGAGATGAATGTGAATATTATAATTCAAATCAAAGCCTTTTACAGAAGTTACAGGCGTTTCATCTTCCTGCTTGGGTTCTTGTATAATGGGCACCGTTTGAATATTTGTAGTCTCTGCTTGAATAGGCTCATCGTTAGTATTCCAATCTGCATATCCACACAAATTGATAAAAGTACTAGCCATGTAGCTAATTGTAGTATTTTCCTTGGTTCCATTAGTAAGTGTTTTGAATTTGCCTTCAACTTCCGATTTCGTCATTTTCTGTGCAGAAGTATTTAGCGCAAATAAGTCAGCGTATGCTTCAGTTATTCCAACTGCAACCATCCTTTTGGAGAGACTTTGATCCAAAAATTTGAAATAACGTTCCTGCGGAGTTCCTGAATCATCTAAAAAGCCGAGAGCCTTCAGAACATTAACAAACTGACGATCATTGGAACTCGTAAACCCCAAATCAGCCATGAACTTTGTTGTAAACTTCTCTGGTGCTTTGGCAGTCAGCATAGTATCAAAATATTGAGGAATTTTTGTAAAACTACCTGTCATATAACTTGTTGGTAATGCCATAATCTATTATCTCCTTCTATATAATTAAAGTCCCAATTCTTCCATATACTTCTTTATCTGCGCCTGCACCTCGGCAAGCTCCGCCTCAATCTCGGCGATATTTCGCTTTACCTCATCAATATCCACCGGTTCTTCTTCCTCGAAGGTGTCAACATAGCGGGGAATGTTGAGGTTGTAATCGTTTTCCGCAATCTCCTCCAGCGTCGCAACGTGGCTGTACTTGTCCTCACCGGTGAAGTGGATGTCGGTCTTGTAGCGGACATAGGTATCGACGATCTTCTTCACATCGCATTCGCGCAGAATGTTCTGATTCTTTCCCTTTTCGTAATTGTCCTCGCCGCTGGCATCGATGAACAGCACTTTGTTGTTCGTACCGCGATCCTTGCGGAAGATCAGAATGCACGCAGGAATCCCCGCACCGTAGAACAGGTTGGCAGGAAGTCCGATAACCGCATCGAGAAGGTTGAAGTTTTCGATAATCGTGCGGCGGATTTTGCCTTCGCTTGCACCGCGGAACAGCACACCGTGCGGGAGAATGATGCCCATGCGTCCGTTGGCATCGTCCAGGCTGTGCAGCATATGCATGACGAATGCGTAGTCACCCTTGGATGTCGGCGGAATGCCCCAGTCAAAGCGTCTGTAGGTGTCGAGTTCTGCCGACATTTTTTCCTTGGGCTTGCCTTTTTCATCAAGGGCACCGGAGAGGAATCCGCTGTCCCATTTGTCCAGAGAAAATGGCGGATTTGCACAGATGCACTGGAACTTCATCAGCTTATCATCCTTGACATTTCCGGGATTGGAGAGCGTATCGCCCTGCCAGATGGTGGCATCATCCACGTTGTGCAGGAACATATTCATACGGCAAAGCGCCCATGTCTGCATATTCTGCTCCTGACCGTACAAGGCGACCTTGCGGCTTTCCACCTGCTTGTACGCCTTGAGCAGCAGACCGCCGCTGCCGCAGGTTGCGTCATAGATACGGTCGTTTTCCTTGGGCGCAATCAGACGGGCAACGAGTTCGGAAACCTTGCTTGGTGTGTAGAATTCGCCGCCTTTTTTGCCTGCGTCAGAGGCAAAGTTTGCGATCATATATTCGTAGGCATCCCCGATGATGTCTGCATCAGCGTTAGGGTCGGGTGAAAGGTCAAGATCCTTGAAATCCTCGAGGAGATTTTTGAGGATGGCATTCTTTTCGCGTACCTCGCCGAAATCCACCGTAGAGTTAAAGTCGATGGCACGGAATACGTTATGGAGCTTGGCGCTGTTATTCTTTTCGATATTTGCAAGCGCAATGTTGATTTTCTCGCCGATTGCGGGATCGTTGCGGTTATTATAGAGGTAATCGAAGGTGGAGGTTTCGTCCATAACAAAGCGCTCGCGGCTCATCGCACGTGCAATACGTTCTTCGTTGCCACCGTACTGTTCGCTGTATTTCTTGCGGGTATAAGCGTATACGTCGCTCAGATATTTCACGAACAGCATGGAGAGTATATAATCTTTATAACGGGAGCTGTCAATTTTTCCGCGGAAACTGTCGCAGGCGCTCCAGAGTACTTTTTCAATATTCTGCTTGGTGGTCATTTTCTATTACCTCGTTTCATGTTATCGTAGATTTTGTTAAGAAGAAGGGTGTTGTATTTTTTCTTTTCTGCGGATAATCTGTCCAGTAGCTCTTGCTCTCGGTCAGAGAGACTCATCAGGGCACCCAGTATCTGCTGTTCTGACAAAGGCAAAAGCGTAATCGGCAGCGATGCAATTAAGCCAGAACTGATGGTTCCGAAAGCGGCACTACCGCTACTGTTCTGCATCATTGCGATACGGTTCTTATCCCGCCGCAATGTCCAAAAGATATATTCGGGCAAGGCGTACTGGCGATCAACGCGTATGATGGCGAAATGTGATGGAACAACAAGCCCGCACAAGTCACTGCGATCTATAAGAACCGCCGTATACGGTGTGCTGAGTCTCACCAGAATGTCACCGTGCTGCGTAAGATACTCATCTTTCAATTCTTCGGATATTTCATATGGTTCGAGCTGCGTGGTATCGATGTAACCATCCGGTGATATACATTTTAGGTTGAGCAGCGCGTATTCAAAGGATTCTGATCCGTCTGCCGTTTTTTTCTTTCTCGCGGTCACAAGTCCTGTTCGGACAACCGCAATATCACTCAGTATCATTGTATCTCCAACTTATTTTGTTCTGGTTGTTTTGTGATCTTCCTGCGTAATAAATAACAGGAGATTCGACTCCTGTATACAGTATAACAGATTTTTCCGCATTTGTCAATAGCTTTGATGGAATATTTTGTCACGGTTATTTTGTGATGGTACGTTGGCAAACAAAACTCACTTCGAAGAATATCAGAACAATTTTTTATGATAGAAAACTTCGGCAGGTTTTAGGATCCCCAAAATCTGCCGATGCTTCAATTATTTCATTTTACAATTGTGCGTCACCCCTCCACGCCAAACCCACCGCAGTAGTTGAGCACACGCCGACCGATGATGAACACCTTATATGTCGGATTCGGCACAACCACTTCCGTACGCTGCAGATTCGTGAGCAAATCCCCCAGATTATCAACCTTTTTTGACCGAGGTTCGCCTCCACCATTTGAATACCCTGCTACGATTCGAACCTCTGTGGGGCGGACGGCGGCAGGGTATTGTCATTTTATCCAGTAATTACGGGGCTTTTCGGTGCAGTTGTTTTTGTGCAAATCGGACATCGAAAACAAAAAGCTAAAAAGCTTTGACAAAACGCAAAAATTTCCGACCATTTTCGAACCCTTGTGTCTAATGGTTAGGCTCCCTTCAATGAATGATAAGCGTTTTCTATTGAATTGGGGGCTTTAGTGAAAAGACGAACGTTCCGCT
>JAZRNC010000093.1:0-2823 GCA_045647965.1 Eubacteriales bacterium
TACATGGTGGTAGTTCGGATGCCAGCCATACCTGCGGTCATAGACATTCCGCCCACGGTCATGACTAACTGCAGCAATCCAACCCCGGCGGCGCCAATGCGGCCGGAAATGTAGAGAAATTGCCGATCTTTTCGTCGGATACGCATGGTTGGAAACGGAAAACGACCGTATCACGCCGCATCGCTTCACAAAAGCACAGGAAGAAGCATATATTCCCACCGATAACATACTGTATAGCAAAACAAAATCCTCGGCGGGTGTCAGACTTTCCTTCGAAACGAACACCTCTTTTTTAAAGCTCACGGTTGAGTGTGGCTATATCCATACAAGAAACTTTGCCGGATTTGACGTATACGTAAACGGAAATCTGCACACGCACCTTCTTGAACCTCTCTCCATGGATAAGGATATTTATATTTATACGATCACCTCGAAATTTGGAAATACCGACACAAAAAACGTTACCGTATACCTTCCGTTCACGGCAAGAACCTCTGTGCTCTCCGTAGACGTTGATGATAACGCTTTCATTACACCGCTAAAGAAGGACAAAAAAATGCTTTGCTTCGGGGATTCCATCACACACGGCTTCAATGCGTATAACCCGTCCTTCTCGTACGTTTCAAGACTCACCGATCTTCTTGGCACCGATACCATCAACAAAGGAATCGGCGGAGACCGCTTCTATCCCCCGCTTTCCGCCGCAAAGGATGATATCACGCCCGACATCATCACCGTGGCATACGGAACCAACGACTGGCATCTCTCCACCCCCGAAGAATTTGATTTGAACTCCCAAAAATTCTTGTCAAATCTTAGCGAAAACTACCCAACCGCCAAGATTTTCGCGCTGACACCCATCTGGCGAGGCGACCGCGACAACCCAAAATTGATCCGCAACTTTGACTACATTGGTGAGAGAATCATCGAAGTAGCAGCTTCTCTTCCGAACGTTATTTCACTGAACGGTTACGACTTCGTACCTCATGATCCCGCCTTCTTCCTCCCCGACATGCTTCATCCCAACGATTTCGGCTTCTTCCACTACGCCGCAAATCTTTATGCAGAAATGAAAAAACACTTATAAAAATACAAATCAAAAGTCCACCTGAGTGAATAACACTAACGCATCATCACGTTTTACGCCCTGCCCGTCATAATTATTCATTCATAAGTCGAAATCCGATTTAGAAAGGTAAGTGTCCATGAACGACGTCAAGCCGACCAATCCTCTTACTTACAATTACGAAAAACTCAAAAAAATAAAACCAACGATGACTTTTTCCACAGATGGTGATTTTGACACGCAAAAATCTGCCATTTCGATGCAGTTACAAAAACTTGTCAGTATGCCATCTCCTCTTGCTAAGTGTGAACCCATCCTGGTTGAAAAGATCACGGATGATGATCGCTTTGATGAAGCAAGAATTATATTTGAAAGTGAACCCGGTTTTTTTGTACCGGCACATCTTATTTATCCCAAAAACACAACTGAAAAAATCCCGCTTGTCATTTGTTTGCAAGGCCACACCCCCGGTATGCATATATCCCTCGGCAGAGAACCGTATCCTTCCCGAAAACCCATTCCTATTCAGGGAGATCGTGATTTCTGCATTCAGGCTGTAGAACGAGGATACGCCGCCCTTGCTCTGGAACAACGCGGTTTTGGAGAACTAAGTTGTTATGAAAATGGCAAAAAATCCTGTCATGAACTTACCTGGCAAGCGGCTCTTGCAGGAAAAACACTGCTTGGACAACGTCTTTATGATATTTCCAACGCAATCACTGCCGTAACATCCTATTTTTCTTTTGTTGATGCCTCAAGGATTGGTGTTATGGGAAATTCCGGTGGCGGTACCTCCTCCTATTTTGCAGCTTGCTTTGATGAGAGAATCAAGGTTTCTATGCCCTCCTCCGCTTTCTGTACGATAGTGGATTCGTGGGGTCAAAGCAATCACTGTGACTGTGGTTATATCCACGGTATTTTGAATTACTTTGAGATGGCAGACGTATCGATTATGATTGCTCCCCGATACCTTATCGCCGTAAACGGTATTTACGACCATATCCAGCCTTTCGCGTCAGCTGAACGTGAATTTGAAAGAGTTAAAGTTATCTTCGAAAAAGCCGGTGTCAAAGACCACTGTCGTCTCGTTGCAGGTCTCGAAGGACATAGATTCTATGCTTCACTTGCTTGGGATGTCTTTGATGATTTTATAAATCGATAACATAACTTACGCCTTCCCAACAGAGTTCATTGTTTTGAACGTCGCCGTGTTTATTAAAAAAACGCGCAAAAACAAGGCAAAAATAATGTGAATCCGAAAACATAAGCAAAGGAGAGTGAGTCCGACAACTCACTCTTTTGTTTTCTTCCAGTACCAATGTTCAGAAAGCAAATTGACATATACAACAATTTAAGCCTGGAGTTCAAAAATATTAAAAAAATACTCACGCGTATATTGCGCAAAACACATATGGGGACTTTTTATCTTACCGATTCTGTCAAATACCATTGCTAAATACCAACACCTATGCTATAATAAGTGAAGAAATTATAGAATTTTAAAGTGAATTTTGAGAGGAAAACCTATGACCGAAGTAGTAGCCGCCCTCATTTGGCAGGGCGAAAAATTCATGATCTGCCAACGCCCGGCGCATAAGGCTCGCGGTCTTCTGTGGGAGTTCGTCGGCGGCAAGGTAGAGCCAGGTGAAACAAAAGAACAAGCGCTCATACGCGAGTGCCAGGAAGAACTGGCAGTAACATTGTCTGTTGAAGATGTGTTTATGGGTGTTGTCCACGAATATCCCGACCTGACGGTG
>JAZRNC010000094.1:0-2718 GCA_045647965.1 Eubacteriales bacterium
TGTGTCGCCTCACTCGCTTCGGCTCTGCGGAGGCCTCGCTCGATCAAGCGACGTGGCGATATCAAACGGACAGTCCGTACCTTGCGCGGGGATAGTGCAGATTTGTGTTGTAATTTAAGATAACTGCATCTCCAAACTTCCCGTAGCAATAGCCGCAAGGTGCAGTTGTAACTGCTCGCTTTGGTGCAAATTTCAACTGTCGTGTGGTGCCATAGGGAAAATGACAGCGCTCGAACGAAATTTCACGTTTCCCCCACGTCTGTGGAATAATAAAAAATGATAGAACGAAATCTCTCGTTCTCTTTCCGTCCGTAGGACAACACACCACTTTTTCCGCGGCAGCCTATTCCTACGAAATTACTAAAGTGTACTTTACTTCGCGGTATCTCCCCACCTCCCAACTTCAGTAGCACCTCAAGGTGTGGAACGTGTGTGGGAAAGATTCCAAAGAAAACCGGTGGTTTTCTTTGGTGCCGTGATTCACAAGAGGACGGCACGAGACCTCTTACCGCCCACGCGGCAGCGGAAATAAATTATAGTTATAGACAAACTTCACTTCATCCGCCCACGCGCAGTGGAAAGTTTTTTCTCTCCCCCTATTGACACCGCCCCGGCAGTATGATATAATAAATATAATATTTTCGATAGACAGAAACGCGATGATGGGGAAAAACGGGACGGAAAGTCGCAAAGAGAGTTGTCGAATGGTGCGAGACAACGGACGGAACGGATTGTACTCACCCCTAAGCGGATGCCCGAAAGCCGCAGATAAAATGGTCGGCAAGTAGGCGCATACGGAGTCCCACCGTTACGGGGGATGGGCATCATGCTGTGCCTGACAGAGGGTATGAAAATACCGAAAAAGAGTGGTAACACGAGGCTTTGCCGTCGTCTCTTTCATGAGATGACGGTTTTTTTGTACTTATATAAGGATATAAGAAGAAATTGCCGGTGCTCGCTCTGTAAAAGCGGCATGGAATTATATTATAAAGAAATAGAAGAATCCACTTGAAAATTATCGGAGGAAACACAATGAAACTCTCATTTTCCACACTCGGTTGTCCGGACTTTTCCTGGTCCGACGTATATTCTATGGCGAAGGACTTTGGCTTTTCCGGTATTGAAATGCGCGGTCTTGGCGGAAATTTTGCCGTAGACGCGGCACCGTTTAAAAAGGAAAATCTTGCAAAAACGAAAGAACAGCTGAAAAAGCTCCGTCTCGAGATCTGCTGTCTCTCGTCCGGATGTGCCCTGAAATTTCCCGAACGTCACGAGGAATCCATCGCGGAACTGAAGGAATATATCGCACTTGCCAAGGCTCTCGGAACACCGTATATCCGCGTGCTCGGAGACCTTCGTGCTGAGCCGGAGGATGATTTCCCGGACGAATACGTGATCGAACCGATGAAGATTCTCGCGCCCATTGCGGAGGAAGCGGGTGTCACCCTGCTTATCGAAACGAACGGCGTGTATTCCGATTCCGCGCGCCTTGCGGACGTTCTTGCCAGAATCGGAAGCGACAACGTAGCGGCTCTCTGGGACTGGAACCATCCCTACCGCTTCCATAACGAAATGCCCGAGACGACGATCAAGAACCTCGGCGCGTTCATCAAGCATTGCCATATCAAGGATTCCGTGATGAATGACGGAAAGGTTGAATACCGCCTCGTCGGTGAGGGAGATCTGCCGCCGATGGAACAGTATATGAAGGCGCTTCGCTCGCTCAATTACGAGGGGTATATCTCTCTCGAATGGCTGAAACAGTACGCACCGGAGTTGTCCGATGCCGGTATCGTTTTCCCGCATTACGCAAACTTTATGGCGCAGTATCTCGGAAACGCAGGCTCCGCAAACCGCCTGCAGACCAGCCGCCGCGGAGACGGACAGTACGTTTGGCCGAAGGAAACGATCATTGACTATACCTTCCCGCAGGTACTCGACCGTATGTGCGAGGAATTTCCCGATCAGTATGCATTCCGCTATACCGAATGCGATTATACAAGAACATATTCCGAGTTCCGTGAAGACGTGGATACGTTCGCGCGCGCTCTCATCTCGATGGGTGTCAAGCAGGGCGACCACGTGGCAATCTGGGCAACGAACGTGCCGCAGTGGTACATCACCTTCTGGGCAACGGTGAAGATCGGCGCGGTTCTCGTAACCGTTAATACAGCATATAAGATCCACGAGGCGGAATACCTCCTTCGTCAGTCCGATACACATACTCTCGTTATGACGGACGGATATAAGGATTCCGACTATGTCGCGATCATCAAGGAACTCATCCCCGAGCTCGAACAGAACGACACACCGAAGCCGATCCACAGCCGTAAGCTCCCGTTCCTCAGAAATATCATCACCGTGGAATCGAAGCAGAAGGGATGCTGGTCGTGGGATGAAGCGGTGGCTCAGTCCGAAAAGACTCCCGTGGAAGCCGTTTATCGCCGTGCCGCTATGATCAATAAGCACGACGTGTGCAATATGCAGTACACATCCGGTACGACGGGATTCCCGAAGGGCGTTATGCTCACACACTATAACGTTGTCAATAACGGTAAGGCGATCGGTGACTGTATGGATCTGTCGACCGCGGACCGTATGATGATTCAGGTGCCGATGTTCCATTGCTTCGGCATGGTACTTGCGATGACGGCTTCGATGACGCACGGTACGACGATGAGTCCGATCACGGCGTTCTCCCCGAGAAGGGGACTCGCT
>JAZRNC010000095.1:0-3867 GCA_045647965.1 Eubacteriales bacterium
AATAATGCTTCGGTATTTATCTTTCGCAGAAAACGACCCGAATCTTAGAGTAATTGTCAGCGGGACATACGATGATGTGACAGAAAATGCTGTTTGGTATTTTCAAAACAAAAACGGGTTACCGGCAAATGGAAAAGTAGATCTTGAGACTTGGAACGCGGTAAAACGGGAGTATTTGTTCGAAAAACAAATTCGAGAACCCGTATATATTCGTCCTATTCCAAATAACAGAGACTATACAACAATTCCCGATGAGAGAAGCGATGTCGTTATAATACTTCAAGTTATTCTCGGCACTCTGTCAGAATTTTACGATTATCCCCCTGTTCAGATCACGGGTGTTTATGATGAAAAAACAAAAAATGCGATTGCCATATTTCAAGAAAAAAACGGACTTCCAGAGACGGGTGTAGCTGACCGCGAAACATGGCATCATCTCTCCGAAGAATATAACGCTTCTTTCGGAGACTAAGACTTAGAGTATGATCCGATATCCGAGAAATCTCTTCTTTTTCACAGCGGATTGACCATAGACGTCGAGGAATTTTTGATTGAGATTGAAAATATGTACACTTACCGTATTATTACATTTCTCGGTGTATTCAAGCACTTTTGGAAAACAGAAACGGTAGATATTTTCAGCCGAGAAATAAATTTCCTCTTTAGAAAAAGCGTAAAGGTATTTGAAAATCATATATTCTACCGTTGTCAGTTCGATCGGATTTCCGTAGATTTCAAGAAAATCTGCAGAAAAAAATACGCGACCAAGACAAACACCGAACGGTAGAATCTGATTATTCTCGATATGAAATGAATCATAGAGAAACTTTTTGATAGCGGGGATGATTTCCTCCTCAGATGGAACACTTCTCCCATTGAGAGCGGAGTTAACAAATCCATTTCCGAGGGCAAGTACAAAAAGATTATCATATGGCGTACGTCTGACGTCATCGAACACATCAGTAAATGTAACGATCATATGGATAGGTAAATAATCCGCTATTTCGGATATTTTTGCCACGGCACAAGGAAAACCGGCATGAAAGATAAAATCTCTCATGCCGATTGCACGTGCTGTTATGTCTTTATCACATACCAGAATCATATTTATACGGAATGAACACCGAGCTTGGCATCTGCGGAATCCGCATCAAGGCCGTATTTTTTTGCCTTACGGTATTCGAAGAACTTTTCAGCTACCTGTTCGAAGAGTGCGTAGGAAAGAACGTCTTCATCCTGTTCTTCATACTGCTTCACTTTTTCACGAAGTGTTTCAAGTTCGGGAGCGATCTTATCTGCCGGACGGTACGTGATGGGTTCTGCATCACCGATGATCTTCTTACGGAATTCAGGAGAAATTTCACCGGGGCATCTGCCGTATTCGCCGCGAACAAGACCCTTGAATTCCTTGGAGACAAGCTTGTATCTTTCGCCTGCAATTACGTTAAGAACGGCCTGTGTACCTACAATCTGAGAAGTGGGAGTTACAAGCGGCGGATAACCGGCATCTTCACGAACTCTCGGAACTTCTTCAAGAACTTCTGCGAGTTTGTCGCTCTTTCCCTGCTGCTTGAGCTGGGAAACGAGGTTAGAAAGCATTCCGCCGGGAACCTGGTAAAGTAAGCAGTTAACGTCAACTTTAAGCACCTTAGGATCAAGAAGACCGGATGACATAAATTCTTCACGAAGAGGTGTGAAATATTTGCAGATCTTGTCAAGAGCGTTGAGATCCAGACCTGTGTCGTACTTTGTATCTTTGAGGGTTGCAACAATCGCTTCTGTAGGAGCCTGAGATGTGCCGAGAGCCATCGGAGAAATGGCAGTATCAACAACGTCTACTCCTGCTTCAACTGCCTTAAGAATCGTCATAGAAGCAAGACCGGTTGTGTAGTGTGTATGAAGCTGGATCGGAACTTTTACGTTCTTTTTCAAAGTAGTAACAAGATCATATGCAACATAGGGAGTCAAAAGACCGGACATATCCTTAATACAAATGGAATCTGCACCATGCTCTCGAGTTCCTTTGCATATTTAGCAAGAGATTCACTGGAATGAACGGGGCTGATGGTGTAGCTGATCGCTGCCTGAACGTGACCGCCTTCCTTCTTGGTGGCTTCAATCGCTGTTCTAAGGTTACGGGAATCGTTAAGGGCGTCAAAAATACGGATAATATCAATACCGTTTGCAATGGATTTCTGAACAAAATATTCAACAACATCGTCTGCATAATGACGGTAACCGAGAATATTCTGACCTCTGAAGAGCATCTGGAGTTTCGTATTTTTTACGTTTTCACGAATTATACGAAGTCTTTCCCACGGATCTTCATTAAGGAATCTCATACAAGCGTCGAAGGTTGCGCCTCCCCACGCTTCGAGAGAGTGATAGCCTACTTTGTCCATTTCCGCAAGAATCGGTATCATCTGCTCGGTTGTCATACGAGTAGCAATCAATGACTGATGAGAGTCACGGAGAACGGTCTCTGTAATTTTAACTTTAGCCATATTATATAATATTTCCTTTCATCAAAAAATATGTATCCGCCAAATTAAGCGAAATAAGAGAGGAATACGCCTGCGGCAACGGCAGAACCGATAACGCCTGCTACGTTCGGACCCATTGCGTGCATAAGAAGGAAGTTGGAGGGATTTTCTTTCTGGCCAACCATCTGCGAAACACGAGCAGCCATCGGCACCGCGGAGACACCGGCAGAACCGATAAGAGGATTGATTTTGCCCTTGGTTGCCCAACACATAATCTTACCTGTTATAAGTCCTCCGCAAGTTGAAATGCAGAATGCTGTAAGGCCGAGAAGAATAATCTTAATCGTATCAAATGCAAGGAAGTTATCCGCATTTGCGGTTGCACCAACAGAAACACCGAGGAAGATCGTGACGATATTCATCAGCTCATTCTGTGCTGTCTTTGAGAGTCGGTCGGTCACTCCACATACGTTGAGAAGGTTACCGAGCATCAGGAAGCCGACAAGAGGAGCCGCATCAGGAACGATGATACATACAACGACCGTTACAATGATCGGGAAAAGTACCTTTTCGAGCTGAGAAACGGGACGAAGCGTTGTCATAACGATTGCTCGTTCCTTCTTTGTTGTGAGAAGTTTCATAAACGGCGGCTGAATGATCGGAATAAGAGCCATGTAGCTGTATGCCGCGATCGCAATTGCTCCAAGAAGATGCGGTGCCAAAGTTTTCGTTACAAGAATCGCAGTAGGACCGTCAGCGCCACCAATAATACCGATGGAAGCTGCTGCTTCCGGAGAGAATCCAAGGAAAAGTGCACCAATAAACGCAACGAAAACGCCAAGCTGAGCACCTGCTCCCATGAACAAGGATTTCGGATTAGCAATCAGCGCCGAGAAATCTGTCATAGCGCCAACACCGAGGAAGATGAGGGACGGATAAATACCAAGTTTTACGCCAAGATAGAGAAAGTCGATCAGATTTCCCTGCTCTACGATATCTTGGAGAATGATGGGCGAACCGTCTTCATGGATAAAGAGATCCATATGGAACAGGTTTGCTCCCGGCAGATTCGCTAGAAGCATACCGAACGCGATCGGAAGAAGAAGAAGCGGTTCAAATTTTCTTGCAATCGCGAGGTAGAAAAGAGTACCCACGATTACGTACATAATAATTGTTTTTACAAGCAAGGTGGGATCTGCAAAGAGAATCGGCAACCCTGTCGTATTATATAAGTCTGTAAGAAAAGACATATATAGTCACCTCGATTTATTTTAACCGAGAGTGATGATAACATCACCGGAGTTAACACTTGCACCCTGAGCTGCTTCGATGGATTTAACAGTACCACCTTCGGAAGCAAAGATCTCATTTTCCATCTTCATAG
>JAZRNC010000096.1:0-2910 GCA_045647965.1 Eubacteriales bacterium
GCGTTTCTCAACCTTCTCCGCAAATACAGCCTTTGCAAGCGCAATGGCATCTCCGGCAAGAATACGTTCACCGTCCTTGACGTTTCTCTCCTTGGTTGGCTTTGAGTAAAGCTTATCTATTCGGTTTGCAAGTCTTATAATACGCTCGCGGTTGATTCGGGCAAGTTTTTTCTCACGCCATCTCGCATCAGCTTCTTTGGCCTTCTCTGCCGCTTTTGCTAATGCTGCATCTATATTACGCTTGCGCTCGCTCTCAAAAAGCCGCTTGATTAGTTCCATCCCCTCAATGTCGAGAAGCTTCTTGTCGTATATGGATATACGATTTTGCGTCTTTATTGCTTCCTCGCGGAGAGCACGAAGCTTACCCATATCCCTCTCGCCTTTGGAGAATGACAATTCCTTTATCTGCGCTTTTAGCGATCGTAGCTTCTCTTCCTCGGCTTCCATCTTGTCGATATCCGCCGCCCATTCATCAAGCTTTGCCCTTACTGCAGAATTGTTCGTAGAAGCTTTCAGCGCATCAACGAAACTCGCCCGATCAGATACGCCATCCGGGGATTTTCGGGAGTACATAGAATTGTCTTTTCTCTTGTCAAAGGTACCGATATTGTCCACAGATTTAATTTGATTGGGGGAAAATGCAATGATTACATCCGCTATATAACCACTATCATTAAGATTCCTGATGATAACACCATCACGCTTTGTTTTTTTGGCAAAATCAGTCACAGCATTTATATCAACAGTCGCACATGCAAGTGAGGGGTTTCCTTTAACCATCAACTCCGGTGCCGTTATGTTGGTATTATCGGATTGGTAGGCGTTTATAATATACGGATTGCGAAGATTTACATAGTTTTCGTATACATATCCGCTATCTCCTGCCGCCTCATATGCAGCCGCCTCAGATGTAGTCATGAATATTCCGTTCACTACATCGCCCTCTCCGGCTTTGTGTATCTTTCTGTTGTCCGACTTCGATACCAAATAAACTACTTGCGGCGTACCGTCAGCATTTACAACACGGCTGGATGCACGAGGGCTGTTCTGCCTGTCCCCAAACCAGTCGGTGAATTGTGACGACTTTGTAACATCATCAGTACTCATATTGACTTTTTCAGGAATAAGGTGTATAATACCATTGCGAGGAGCCGCTTGACTGTTAGGATGTGTGGGACGATGGTGCCCTGCAGCTAACGACTTAGTGCCTCCTTCTTTTGTATAGTAAACACCAATTTCTCCTATATTCGTCTTTGCAGTAGCCTCTTTGACAAGCATTTCAACATCGCCGTCATAGGCAGTTGATACTGCATTCACATCCAACCGTACACCATCAATGTTTCTGCGTGCAGTAATGCGTAAAGGAAAATATACCGTATTTTGTTACGCCCCCAAAAAGTCAGGTGCTTTTTGGGGGCGTGCGGCATTTTTTGCGGATTCCCCGGTATGCGGATGCGTTAAAAGAGACAAAAAGGGCTTTCGGTGTGAACCGAAAGCCCTAAAAAATACGATTCTTTAGTCAAAGTAAGAGATATCTTACTTATTCATGGCTTCCTGAACGGTGGCAGCGCAGCGGGCGGTCATACCAACCATATGTATATGAGTTGCGCTGACATTATGGAGTTTTTGATAGTGTTCGCTAATTTTTAGTTTTCTTTGATTAGATTATTCAAAGTCCTAAAAGATCTTCATATTCAATGTTATTTTGCCTGCTGTACAATGCTGTTACCACGGTCAGGAAGCGCAATTATAAGCGCATAGCCAACCGGAGGTAAAAAGAATGCTAAATTCAGATAGAACGTATCATCATATCCTTTTTCAGTGGCAGCTCGGTAAAAATATATTGATATAACAAAGTGTAACTGCAAGAGCAAAATTTTCGCTAATGCGGCTGCTAAAATGATGAGAGCATTAACAATATTATCTTCTACAAACACACAGAAACAAATGATACCTGCAAGAGCTACTAATATACTTAAAATACACACATATATGAAGAGTCCGGGTTTTTTTGAAGTAAATTTTTTCATAATATTCTCCTGAATTTGTTTACAAAATATTTGTGCTATATTATTTCAAATTGCAATGCCAATCAAGCCTATGCTTGATATACAATTAAACAGTATATATCACTTGCAATATTTGTTATCGAAAATTTTGCGAATTTAACATGTTTTTGAAGTATCGATTGCGCCTTTACAAAAAATATATGTTTCTCTGAAAAACAATTAGACACATCATCGGGTAAAATCCATAAAATGATGTGTCTAATGTTTTTGTAAGATTATAGATACTTGTAAGATGATTTCCGACTTGCTTAAAAGATGTTATAAACCTCTCAAAAAGTCGATAAAATCAAGCTAAATCGCTCTTACTTATTCATGCCTTCCTGTACTGCAACAGCGCAAGCAACGGTCATACCAACCATGGGGTTGTTACCTGCACCGATGAGGCCCATCATTTCTACGTGAGCGGGAACAGAGGAAGAACCTGCGAACTGTGCATCGCCGTGCATACGACCCATGGTGTCAGTGAGACCGTAAGAAGCGGGACCTGCTGCCATGTTGTCGGGGTGGAGGGTACGGCCTGTACCGCCGCCGGATGCAACGGAGAAGTACTTCTTGCCGTTTTCAAGCGCCCACTTCTTGTAGGTGCCTGCAACGGGATGCTGGAATCTGGTGGGGTTGGTGGAGTTACCGGTGATGGAAACGTCAACACCCTCATGTCTCAGGATTGCAACACCTTCAAGTACATCGTTTGCACCGTAACACTTAACCTTTGCCTTGTCACCGTCAGAGTATGCCTTTTCGTAAACGACAGTCAGCTCGTCGTTGTAGAAATCATAATCGGTGCAGACATAGGTAAAGCCGTTGATTCTGGAAATAATGAAAGCTGCGTCCTTACCGAGAC
>JAZRNC010000097.1:0-15617 GCA_045647965.1 Eubacteriales bacterium
GCAGGTGCGCTGTATGGACTGGACGGGATTCCGAAGGAGTGGCTAGATAAGCTGAAGAGGCGGGAGTGGATTGAAGAGATGTGCGGACGGGCGGCGCAGAATTGGGCGTATAAACTTGATACTTAGATAGAAGGAGCACAGAATTGTCAAAATGCAATCTGTGCTCCTTGGTTTTTCAAAAATTCAAATTATAGGCCATAGGTTCTTAGGGTATTTTTCGATCGCACCATGATTAGGAACCGCTCACACCCAAAATAATCCATAGTATGATTCCACCTATCAACAAAACCCATCCTAATGACTTACGCTCTGGATTCTTCCCACACACCAAAAACAATCCAACTATAGGCATGAGAAACACCACCAGCAAAGCGTATGCAAGACACCTCACAATTTCATCATCTGAGCTACTATGTTTTTTCGCATTTTTAACCTCCGTCAATTACCGATATAAGTCTCCGTTTAACCAGAATTTGTCATACATCTTCGCACCACACTTATATTATACAACATAACCTCGTGTTTGACAATAGCCGCAAATGCACAACACATTTTATAACTTTATTATTCTTTCGTTTCGCAATTTAGTTATTGCGTTATGAATTTGAACCTATTGCATTCTTCAAAAAAATGTGTTATCATAATAATACCAAAGCAATCCGGAATGCGCGCACCGGCTTGCTTCGGTTGCCTAGAAAACTCGACGGGAGGTAATTATGCAGACAAACGGACTTGACGAAAAAGATAAGCTGATTCTTGACATTCTCACCACGGATGGGCGGATGTCCTATTCCGATATCGGTGACAAGGTCGGTCTTTCCAGAACCGCTGTAAAGAACCGGATCACCGAACTTGAGAACGCAGGGATCATCAAAGGCTACCGCGCCGTGATCGATCCGCAGAACACCTCCGATATGATGACCTTTGTTGTGAATATCGAAACCACAGCGGAGAGCTTTGAGGAAGCCAAACGGATTTTCACCGATGCGGAGGAAACGGTCACTCTGATCCAGACTACGGGTAACTGCCATCTTGTGGCGATCTGCCTTTCACAGGATATCAAGACCACGCGTACTTTCGTAAACCGTATCTATAAGACTGTTCCCGGTATTACGTCCGTCAATGCTCACTCGGTTCTCGATATCATCAAAGGCTCCATCATTCCTGAAAAGATATTGATAGGAGCGCGTGCAGATGACGAAAGAAAAGATCGCAGCGGAACTCTATGAATCCGCAAACAGAAACGGACTTGTTCCCACCCTTTATGCCGTATTCGGAAAGAACATGAAAGTGAGTGTCCCCTTCAGCCAGAAGGCTATGAATGACAGCATTGAGGAAATCCAGTTTTCCGTAAGAGCATCTAACTCCATGAAACGGACGGGAATCTTCACAATCGGAGATATCATTGATGCCATGCAGGATGAAAGTCTGCTGAAGGTACGGAATCTTGGAAAGAAGAGTTACTGCGAAATTCAAACGAAGATACTAAGTTATGGATATGATCGACTGAACGAGCGGGAGAAGATTTCGTTTTTCCGTGATGTGGTACGGGAGAATTGTTCTTGATATGCTATTGATGGAAGTAATATACTATTCAGAGATAGGAGATCGTATGGGGTATAAAAGTTTTCGTGATGTTTATCATAAGCTTGCTATTGTATTAGACAATGGCAAGTGCTATCAGGACATGAAAAATATTGTCAGCGAAAAAGTGAAACTGCCGTCTGTTGAAGTAAACAGTGTTCTAGTCTACGGGTATATCGATAAAATATATGGTTTTTCTTATACAGTACTTGGGTTTACATATTATGAAGACGGAGATTACACCCTAGTCTGGCCTTCTGATGAAATTGGTTTCACTGTCAGAGGCGGATGCTATCAAAACTATGAATTTGTTCCTATTGAAAACAAAGCTCTTTCAAAACGCTTCTCATTTATGATCGATAGTGTAAATAAAGGGTATCCCAACGAGGACGATGAAATTATGCGTTCAATCGAAGAGTTGGATCCGTTTCGACATCATGATTATCCGGATGATGTGGAAGTCATTATACAGAATACCACTCTAATGAAAACAGAAAGAGTTTGGGCGAGATTAAAACAGTATGTATGTGATACGGAAAAAGGAGTGAAATTTTTCTACGCTACGATGTTAAGCGAACCATTTGATGATATTTATGACTTGCATTCTGGAGACAAGATGTATGTTTGGCTACGACAATATGAAGATGAATCTTCGTTAATGTTTGGTATCAGTATCAAAAAACTGGATCTATCGTAAATAGATAAAAGAATATCCTCAAACTTGAAGCATCTCGATCCCAATGAGATGCTTTTTCCAGCTTTTCTTATTTTCCATATTTTTAATAAAGACATTTTTAACACACTCAATGATAGAATATGAACCGATAATATAAGCAGTTATAGGTTGCCTAATTACAAAACGTTCAAAAACGCGATAACTACCATTCAAAAATAACAATAATTTTGAGTTTACACGCTTTTCAGTCGTTTGAAATGTCGTCCATGTTCTTGGTCTGCAGAACTCTGTTTCTGAAACGGAAGAGTCGGCTCTATGCATACCTTCAAACCGGCAGCGATACATATGTTACCCGCAAAGGCAACGCCCATACCCTTGTGGCCGAGCTTGATAAAGAGCAGATTTGGATTTATATCAAACCGCATATTAAGCAGAAAAGTCGATAACATGGGATTTGGATTTGAGAGAATATAAGGAAAGCGCAATTCCATTTGTAAGTGGAGCTGCGCTTTTTCAAAAAATTTGGTCATCTGGTGCAGTGTTTTTATTTGAATCCGTAGTATATAGTTGAATGGAGGCGATGGTTAATGGAAGATGAGAAGATTATTGAATTGTTCTTTGCTCGCTCAGAGACAGTTATCGCAGAAACGGACAACAAATATGGGAAGTCAGGCAAAAGTCTATCGTATAACATTTTAAAGGATCATCAGGATGCCGAAGAGTGTGTCAACGATTCATGTGATGACATTGCACGCCAACTCGGCATTCCAGAGAAAAAAATCGGTACGGTTGACTCGCCTTCGTAAACAAATGAAAAAATATCTGACAGAATTACTATTTATTATTTCTTAATGAATTTAGCCTTGTGGCGATCGACGCCGGTACCGTTATGGTTGGAAAGTACCGAGAAGGTATCGCCCTTAATTACCTGCGGATCGGAATTTCCGTCTGCTGCAATCGCCATATAAACGTTACCGAACTTTTCTCCGTTCTTATATACCTTTGCAGGTTCCGACCAATTTATCAGATCATCACCCTCGCGCACGGTAAGCACACCCTCAAGTATTCCGCCGGGAACCCTGCCGACAACGGGATTATATGAGAGCAGGTGTGTGCCGTACTTCTCGCAGTACACAACGCGCGGATGCCATCCCCCCGGAACTATAACCGATTCCTTACCGAAGTTACCCGCCTCGCAGAAGGCTCCGTTGTAATATTTTACGAAATCACCTACAATGCCGTCGTCACGCTTGCGGCTTCTCGCAACGTAGATATCGCACGCAGTCCATTCGCCCGTAACAGTATCAAGCTGTACAATATTGTAGAAAAGATACATATAATCGCCATTCGGATCTACATACAGCGAAAAATCACCGCTTCCAAGCCCGATATTGCCCATTTTCTGTCCCTTGACAAGTCCTGCACCGGGATTGTACTGCTCGGTAAAGCAGACATGTTCCGCAGTCAATACCCATCGGTCAAAAGTCCATGTCCTTCCCTCGTCGTCCGAGTGCATAAGACCGATATGGCGGAAATCCGAATCAAATTTTGGGGTCTCGCACAAGCCGAAAGCGTCATACGCCGTACCTTCGCCTGCCCACCCTGATTCATTATGGAAGAAGCAGAAAAACCGGTGTGTTCCCGGGCAGATATAAAGTCCGAACGGCCATATGCTTCCGCGCGGCTTGATCCCCTCTGGATAGCAAATACCCGAATATGCATGATCTGCATGACCGACACTGAAGTTTGTGGTGATCGGATAAACTTCCTCAAGATCGTCCAGCGTGGTGCCGCGGAAAACTCCAATATGATCCTCATGCGAAACACCCGTTATTGCCCAAAGCGTACCGTCGGTATCACGGTACAGCGGAGTCGTTCCGTCCTGATAGACACCTTTGCTCTCCGTAAACGGACTGTACGCCTTTTCTTCTATCTCAATAGTATATTTGCTCAAAAAAGACCCCATAATAATACACCTCAAAGAATGTTTGTTTTTCTATTATACCACAACATTCAAAAGAAAAGCAAGTAATTTTACAACCATTCTTTATGGTGTTATTTTGCTTTCTTGCAAAAGATAAATGCGAGAACAATACAAGTGATAATCCCAATCGCAAATGGTATTACATCCAGGAAAACAACTTCTGCCGGAGCGCTGTATCCCATATGCTCGATTCTGCAGAGCATATCGCGGTAGTTGTATGCCACTACGATGCACATGAGGTGGGAAAGGATGAAGGCGAGGATGAAACAGATGTGCTGTATTTTTTTCATGGAAAGCTCTTTTCTTTGTACCTTATAAGGTGAAGTATACTACTCACCTCTCTTAATTTTGAAATTACGCTATCGTAAACTTCACCGTTTGTTTCAGGTGGAACTATTACAAATTGAGAATCATTTTTTACCTTATACGTTCCGTCTTCATTTTGTGTCATGGTTATCTCAATAGACTTAGAGTTCCAGCCTGTGTCGGTTTTAATGAAAAAACTAACCCATATATGTTTGGCATCACCATTATGCCATGTAGAATATCTGCTTTTGTCAATTTCAACATTTTGTGATTTTGCGATTTGTTTTGCTTCTTCCCACGCTAAATTACCTCCGTTATTCTGTAATATCATAGATAATGATGCCCTCTATCGTTCCCTTTAATTCTTCCGGCCAACAAGCTTTTTTCTCTGTTGTCTGATACAGTGGTATACTCGTATGATTTTCAGTTGCCTCTGAATTCGAAGACAACCGCGTACTTCCCAAACTCCGAATGAGGTATATCTCACCACTATTATCAAAAATTATGACAATTCTTGGCATAGATATTTCTGGTGATGGAAGCTCATTAATTACAAATTGAGTAATAATGGAGGGATACTGTTTGTAATCCTTTATGATATCCTTTGTTTGTGGTGAATTCTCCGATTGGGTTGATTCATTAGATTCTCTCTCTTGCGTATCTTTGTCACATCCCATCAACGTGCCGCAAAGTAGATGTACAGCGAGTAAAAGTGCTGTTAGTTTTTTCATAATAGTTTCCTTTTATTTTAATGATGACATCTATAAAGGCAAAGTAAACGTGCGCCGTTTTTACAAAATTACCGTTATTCCTCTTCCACACAAGGAGGTTCAACCGACGATGGAGATTTTTTTCTTCATCAAAGAAAGCATATAATACCTGTATGAGTCCTCCGACCAGGTTCTGCAGAGATTTCAAATCATTCGGAATATCAGCCTCGTAAGGTACCTTCCACGGTTCGACGATGAGTACTTTAATGGTGTTGATTCTTGACATAGTATTCCTCCGATAATTTTATTTACTTTTACACCCGAAGAAATAATATATCATTTAAAATCTACTGGATACGAAAAGACACCTCTGCAATTCTGCAGAAGTGTCTTTCTGAGTATATTCGAATGAATTCAAAAAATGTAAAAAGGTGTAATATAGGTGTAAATTCATGGGTAAAAACACCCGACTTGTAACAAATCTTCGTTTTTCTCCCATTTTCTTTGTTTTTCTCGCCTATTCAGCCTCTTACTGTTCCAGAGTCTTCATCGTGGGGAACAGGAGAACGTCACGAATAGCTGCGGAGTCGGTCATAAGCATGCACATACGGTCAATACCGTAGCCGATACCGCCTGTCGGGGGCATACCGATTTCAAGAGCATTGAGGAAGTCTTCGTCTGTATGGTTTGCTTCGTCGTCACCGGCTGCAAACTGTTCTTCCTGTGCGGCAAAACGTGCTCTCTGATCGATCGGGTCGTTGAGCTCGGAATACGCATTTGCCATTTCCCAACCGTTCATAAAGAATTCGAATCTCTCAACGTAATCCGGATCGCTCGGTTTACGCTTAGTAAGCGGGGAAATTTCTACCGGGTGGTCCATAACGAACGTCGGCTGAACGAGATGTTCTTCCACATATTCTTCAAAGAAGAGATTGAGAATATCGCCTTTTTTGTGACGGTCTTCGTATTCAACGTGGTGAGCGTCCGCTGCAGCACGCGCTTCTTCCAGGGTATGAATTTCGTTGAAATCCACACCGGAATACTTCTTTACAGCATCGACCATCGTGATTCGTTCGAACGGCTTGCCAAGATCCATTTCGATTCCGTTATACGTAATCGTCGTTGTGCCGAGAACTTCCTGCGCAACGTAACGGAACATATTTTCCGTAAGATCCATCATTCCGTGGTAATCGGTGTACGCCTGATAGAGTTCCATAAGCGTAAATTCCGGATTGTGACGGGTGTCAAGACCTTCGTTACGGAATACACGGCCAATTTCATATACGCGTTCCAGTCCGCCTACGATGAGACGCTTGAGATACAACTCAAGAGAAATACGAAGCTTAAAATCTTCGTCAAGTGCGTTGAAATGTGTTTCAAACGGACGGGCTGCTGCACCGCCGGCGTTGGAAACGAGCATCGGGGTTTCAACTTCAATAAAGCCCTGCGCGTCGAGGAAACGGCGAATCGTGCTGATGATCTTCGATCTCTTGATAAAGGTGTCACGGCTTTCAGGATTGGTGATCAGGTCAACATAACGCTGACGGTATCTGGTATCAACATTGGTAAGACCGTGGAATTTTTCGGGGAGAGGCTGAAGAGACTTCGAAAGAAGGGTGAGTTTGGAGGCGTGAATAGAAATTTCACCGGTCTTTGTTTTGAATACTGTACCTACTACACCGATGATGTCACCGATATCGTCTTTTTTAAACGCCGCATAGTCTTCTTCACCAATGGCATCGCGAGCAACGTATACCTGGATCGTACCTTTGAGATCCTGAACTTGGCAGAACGAAGCCTTACCCATGATTCTTTTTGCCATCATACGACCGGCAACGGAAACTTCTTTTTCTTCCAGTTCTTCGTAATTTTCCTTAATATCACTGCTATGGTGAGTAACGGAATATTTAGTGATTTCAAACGGATCCTGACCTGCCTCTTGAAGTGCAGCGAGTTTTTCACGGCGAACTCTCACAAGGTCGTTGAAATTCTCTTCCGGATTCTGAACCGTCTTCTGATTGTTAGTTTGATTCTCTGCCATTTGTCCTTCTCCTTTGCATTATCAGTTTGCAGATTTTGTACGTTCTATCTTGAGAATTTTGAATTTAATTTCTCCGCCGGGAGTGTTTACAGTAACCTCATCCCCTGCTACCTTACCGATAAAGGCGCTTCCAATCGGGCTGCGGTCAGAAATTCTACCCTTCATCGGATCCGCTTCGTTGGTTCCCACGATGGAATACTCCACTTCTTCTTCCATATCGCAATCGTATACGGTAACGGTAGAACCGAGGTTTACAACGTCGTCCTTGATCTCGCTCTCGTCGATGATTTCCGCATTCTGAATCAGTTCTTCAAGTTCTGCGATTCTCGACGCAACTCTTGCCTGTTCGTTCTTTGCTTCATCGTATTCGCTGTTCTCCGAAAGGTCACCGTAAGAACGTGCCTGTGCAAGATTCTGTTTTACTTCTTCTGTTTTCTCCCCTTTGAGGTAAATAAGTTCATCAACCAAAGCCTGGTATCCCTCAGCTGTGTACATCGTGGTCTTCTTTTTGTCCATTGTGTGAACCCTCACTTTATTTATTGTATTTATTTTTTACTGTTTTGAGTAAGCGCATCCACTGCCGCTTTCAGTTGGTTGTCATCCGCATCGGAAATCTTGAAAAGGTTTTCACTCGAATCAAGTTCCACGTCAATATCGGGAACGATACCGATACCATGATAGTTTTCCGAAAACGGAGGATTATACATACGGAATGTTACGGACACCGCTCCCCCGTCCGAAAGCGGAACGGTCGTCTGCATGCATCCTTTACCGTACGTCGTTTTTCCTACGATGATCGCTTTGTCGTAGTCGCGAACAGCGGAGGTAAACAATTCTGCCGCACTCGCCGTATTATCGTTTACGAGTACCGCCATCGGCATATTCAATTCCGTTTTGTTCGATTCATACGAACTCACCTGATTACCGTCCTTATCCATAATTCGGATGATAGGACCTTTCGGTAAAATATAGTCAAGAATCGTAACGATGGATTCCAGTTCTCCACCAGGATTGTTACGCAAATCGACAACGAGCTGGGTACATCCGCGCTTTGTGATATCCATCAGTGCATCCACAAACTGCTCGGGCGTTCTTGCGTCAAATCCCGTAATCTTGATAATGCCTATACTCTCGTCGTACTCATAAACTCTTGGGAAAACCGTAACTTCGGTTACTTTTCTGCGCTTTACCGAGAACGAGATCTCTTCCGCATATTTTTCACCTCGAAGAACGGAGAACACGGCTGTCGTTCCCTCTTCCCCCCTCAAACGGTAAATGGAGGGCAGATAACCAACGTCGGAAACCAACTCCTTCTCTTCTCCGATCGTATAAAAGAGGTCTCCCGGAAGGAGTCCCGCTTCTTCTGCCGGAGAATCGGGTATGACGTTGATAACTTCGATCAATCCGTATTTTTCATTATAAATTACGTTAACACCGATACCAACAAGTTCTCCGTGTAAATCGCTCATAAGTTCTTCGAGCGATTCCGCATTATAATACGCGGCGTATTCGTCACCGGTACCGTAAACGTATCCTGCAATAATATTGTCAATCAGCACTTCGTCGTCAAGTTCGCCAATGTAGTATGCACGGTAAATCGCATCCACCTCAGCAAGGCGAGCAGCTACCTCGTCTATAAAGTCCTCGTTATCCACGGTGTTTTGCGGATTGGACTCGGCAAGCTGTAACAGTCTCGCATCGAACGTATGCAAGAAAAACAGAAACGAGACAAACAGCGTGCCAACAAGAGTGACAACACAGCACAGAACAACGATAAGAATCGTTGTTCCCAATGATATTTTCTTCTGCATATTCTAATCCTTTGCAAAAATTCTCTCCCAACAGACGGGACGAACGGTTGATCTCTTAGTCTCCGTTCGGAGGTACAATGTAGTTTCTCGGTTCTACTACCTTACCGTACTCACGCACTTCAAAATGGAGATGATACCCGAACGTATTACCGGTAAGACCGCAGTATCCGATCACTTGTCCCTTCTGAACCTTATCGCCCACCTTGAAGAGACGGTCGGACATATGCGCGTATAATGTGGAAATCCCTCCGCCGTGGTCAATCAGAATATAGTTGCCGTAACTCCAATGCATTTCGCTTTTGATAACCGTACCGGAGTTTGCCGCCAAAATATGCGTTCCGTTGTAACAAGCAATATCTATTCCGTAATGGTTATCCCACACGTCCTTGAGCCAACGACCACCAAATTCGGACGATATATAATAATAGGAACCGGCTTTCAGAGGCCAACCAAGCTTTCCGCTTGCCGCGTTCGCTTCCTGCTGACGCTGAAGCTCTGCGATATATTCTTCCAGTTCTTTATTCAGCTTTTTCTCCTGCTCGAGGTTATACGTATAAATTTCCAGCCACTTAGATTCGTTTTCCTCGAGGGACTGCATATACTGGTACTTCGATTCGCTGAGCTTTTCGTTATCCGCAATAATTTTTTCCAGTTCCTCAATACGCTGTTCTTGGGTTGCCTTGGCATTATCGAGATTTACTTTTTCATCCTCCAGTTTCTTTTTACTGGAAGAAAGTTTTTCTATAACCTTTTTGTCGTAATCCAGAATCGCATTGATACGGTCCATTTTCGTCAGGAAATCCACCAGATTTTCCGAACCGAGAATCAGCTCGATATAATCGGTTTCCTGGTCCATATAGTTATACACCATACGCTCCATATATTCCTGTCGCTGTGTGTCGATGCTCTGCGTCGTCGCTTCAATATTCTGTGTTTTCTCTGCAATCTGCGCATTCAGTGCCTCGATCTGCGCTTCAGCGAGAGATTTCAGCTGTGAGTTATATTCGAGCACTTGGTCGATTGCTCCAATCTCCGTCCAGATATCCGACTGGGTCGCACGGAGTTCTGCAAGTGTGTTCTGCGCCTCCTGCTTTTTTTTGGCAATCTCTTTGAGCTGTTCTTCGTAAGATTTTACTGTGGCGTCGGTAAGACCGTTTCCGGCGCTGATTGGCATACAAGATACAACGAGGATGATACTAAGCACAATCGACGCAAGGATCCTGTTTACTATTGTTTTTTTCATTAACATTTTCCCCTCGTTTCTGTGAACACGTTACTGTTTAAGGTATTTACTGAGCGAAATAGAGCTGCCGATAATACCCGTAATAATGCCAAGTATGATAAAGCCGCCAAGAACCATTTGGCTGACATCGTTGAACGACAAAATCATAATCATCTGAAGTTCTGACTGAACCATGGATTCCACGTAAGAATACACGTACCATTCGATAAAATACGCCAGTCCCGACGCAATCAGTCCGATGAAAATTCCTTCAAACACGAACGGAAGAGTGATAAACCATCCCGTTGCTCCCACGTATCGCATGATGCTGATCTCGTGACGTCTGGAAAATACGGATAATTTGATCGTATTGACGATAATAAAAACGCTTACGACCGCAAGCACGGCAAGGAACCACACGAAAACGATCATAATACCGCTTTTGAAATTCTCAATGCTGTTTGCAAGATCGAGACGGTTGTTGACTTTCATAATACCGTCGATCTGGCGGATCTGATAATCAAGCTGGGGTACCTTATCATTATCCTTGTACGTAATAATGTAGGAATCTGGAAGCGGGTTTTCTTCTTCGGTAACGTCATCGTAAACGTCGGACTCTTCTTTCATCTGTGCAAGTCCTTCCGCTTTCGTGACACGTACCACGGATTCGATATTATCAAGCTTGTTGAGTTTTTCACCAAGCGCTACGATCTCTTCTTCGGTGGCATCCGTTTCGCAGAAGACAACGATTTCTTTCAGAAGTCCGAAACGATCAAGGTTTACGTTAATATTTGCAACCAAAAGAGTAAAACCTCCGACAACAACAAGGCAGCTCATAAGAACGGCGATGGAAGCAAAGGACATTACCCCGTTTCTCCAAAGTCCGGAGAAAGCCTGTCCAATAAAATAAAATATATTATATCTTCTCATTGATTGAACATACCTCCGACATGGTCATCCACAATGTAACCATCCTGCAGCATAACGACACGCTGTTTATAATAATCAACGAGATTTTTTTCGTGCGTTACAACAATAACGGTTTTGCCGAGTTTGTTGATTTTTACGAGCAAACTCATAATTTCCAGAGACATCTTCGGGTCAATGTTTCCCGTCGGCTCATCCGCAATAATGACCTTCGGGTTATTGGCAAGCGCTCTGGCAAGTGCAACACGCTGCTGCTCACCACCGGAAATCTCATTCGGGAGTGAATTATGTTTTCCCGCAAGATTCACGGTACTGAGGATAGCGGGAACACGACGACGGATCTTATTCCGCGGTGTACCGACCACTTCCATAGCAAACGCAACATTTTCATAAACCGTCTTTTTCGGGAACAAACGGAAATCCTGGAATACCACGCCAAGTTCCCGTCTGTAATACGGTACGCGGAAGTTCGACATAGTCGTCAAATCGTAATCCCCTACCGTCAGTTTTCCCGACGTCACTTTTTCCTCGCGGAGAAGAAGCTTCATAAGCGTGGATTTTCCGGCACCGGAATGACCAACAATAAAGACAAACTCTCCCTCATCTATATGAAGGTTCACACCCTTTAATGCCACTGTTCCGTTGGGGTATGCTTTTTTCACATTAACGAAATCTATCATATTAAGCCTTTCCTCATTGATAGTTGACTTGGATTTATATGCGTTATGCACAGTGCAAACGGAAAGTTGAATTTATGTATAGATGCAAACGTCAAGAATCGTAAGCAACTTATGTATCAGATTTGTATATCCCGTTCACAAAATATTAGAGGGACCGTCCGTTCCCGAAGAAACGGTGTCCCCTGTAATATTACAAGTATTATTTATTTATGGTAGAAACTCAATATTTCACCGGCTTCATCGTCAGATAACGTTTTACCATCAACGCTACCTTGAACGTGATCGCGTGATCGAATTCACGAAGATCAAGACCGGTCAGTTTACGGATCTTTTCAAGACGGTACACGAGGGTATTACGATGAACGAACAGCTTTCTGGAGGTTTCGGAAACGTTAAGATTGTTTTCGAAGAAGCACTGAATCGTCATCAAGGTTTCACGATCAAGAGATTCAAGAGAACCGTTTTTGAAAACTTCCTGAAGGAACATTTCGCAAAGAGTTGTCGGAAGCTGATAAATAAGTCTGCCAATACCGAGGTTTTCGTAACTGATAATATTCTTTTCGGTATCAAACACCTTACCAACTTCAAACGCAACCTGTGCTTCCTTATAGGAACGAGCAAGATCCTTGATATTATCGACTACAGTACCGATACCGATCGATACCTTAACGTAGAATTCGGAATTGAGCGTGTCAGCGATGCTTTTCGCAATCTTTTCGATATCTCGATTATCCGTATTGGGTTTGACTTCCTTTACAAGAACGATATCCTGCTCGCCGGTAGAGATTACGTAATCCCGATTCTTATCCGGGAAAATATTCTGAACCATATCAAACGAAAGCATATCGGACTTGGAATGGAACTTGATAAGGAATACGACACGGGGTTCTTCGGCGTTAAAACGAAGTTCCTTGGATTTAATATAAATGTCGCTCGGAAGAATATTATCAAGAATGATATTCTTAATGAACGAATTCTTGTCATACTTTTCGTCGTACAGATTTTTGATATTGGACAAAGTAACCGCAAGGATCGTTGCGATCTTTTCCGCATACTTATCTTCGCCTTCAATAAATACAATATATTCCCATTTCGAACCGGAACCAATAGGCTTATACGTAAATCCTCCGGAAGTTACCGCATCCGATGTGTAGGCAAGCTCATCACGCACACCCTGACGCATCTCTCCGATCTTAACAAGTTCACTGCATGCAATAATAACTCCGTTATCATCGATCACACCAATCACACGATCCACAGCGTCACGCATTTGATGAATGATTCCCTGAAACAAACGATTTGACATAAACGCACCTTCCGTTAATAGAATTTATGATACCTGAATTTTCACACTGTAAATACTATACTACATTTTACACGATATTTTGTAATTTTTCAATAGGAAAATAAGTATTTTTTATAAAAAGTTGCATTTTTTTTTGGAATTATCATAAGTTATGTCCAATACGATCCCCTGCGAGGAGATTTCTTGACACGATTTTCAGCGAAAAAAGAGGTTTTTTATACCAGAAATGGCCTGATGTCCATCGGTTGCGAAGGAATCAAGCCACGAAATCACCGATACAAAGCGATCACTTTTTGTAGAAAATAATGTTGTAAACATAATATACAACAAAGAGAACGCTTCCGATCACCGTTACCGTATAGAAAAGGAACGGGGTCATTCTGAACTGATCATAGAACAGAACAGAAATGAAGAGATACAGACAAACCGCCAGAATCATAAGGGGTGTCATAAAATATGCCGAAGTATCGATCTTCTTTACAAGAGTCAACACAAAGTATGCAATGGAAAGAAGAAGCGCAGCGCCGAATACGTACAACAGAACGGGCTGTACATTGAAGTGGAACGCAAGTTCACGCATCATATTACCGCGAACGAAATCAAACAGTGAGCAAACAAGAATGTCAACGAAAAGAATGATGAGCACGCGAATCGTAACGATCTGCTTTGCCTTATCGATCCCCAGTGACATCATCTTATTTTCATAATTTAAAGATGTGTTTTTTGCAGACTTAGCCATATTCATCTCACGATAAGCTTTCACTAAAATAAGAAAGCCTTCTCCTTTTTTAATTTTGATTTATAATTCATATTTGAATGACAAACAAGATAAAACGAACGGTGCCGCGGTTTCGGTACGCAGGATCCGCCGTCCGAGACCAACCATATGTAATCCTGCCGAAGATGCCTGCATAGATTCTTCCACAGAAAAACCACCTTCCGGACCAATGACCACCGCAATTGTGCGCGGGCTTTGCACCATGTCGAGAACCTGAGGCAACGGAAGGGTTCCGTCTCCCTCAAAACAAAACAGTGGCAAATCGACCAGTGCTGCATTCGAAATCGCCGTCCGGAAATCAAGCGGTGAACATACCGTCGGAATCGTACCGCGTCCGCACTGTTTAGCAGCTTCCAGAGCAATTCTCTGCCAGCGTTCTACTTTCTTTCGATAATCCGAAGCATCAAGTTTCACCGTACATCGTGACGTAATCACCGGAACGATCTCACTCGCGCCAAGCTCCGTCGCTTTTTGGATGACCGTATCGAACCGATCCCCTTTTACGAGCGCCTGATACACCGTAACGCGATACGGAGGCTCATTCTCGGAGGATTTTTTACTTATCACTTCAAGAAGCACTTCACTGCCGACTTCGCGTATTACCGAATCGTACTCACATCCAGCCATATCACAGGCAACGACACTCTCACCGATCCGCATCCGCAGAACCTTCGTAATGTGAGCAGCGTCATCCCCCGATATCCGAATTACGGTTTTTTCCCCGTCAGACGCAATATCAGAGGCTGTAACAAAAAATCGAGGCATTTTCTCACCCACAGTATTTTTGATGCGTAAATGCAAAAATGAGCATAAAAACAACACTCTCGCACACCCTAATATTATACTACAAAAAATCGCTTTTGTCAAATGTTTTTTGCAATAAATTCCCTCATCGGGTCTATTTTTCTTATTGTTTTTATAAAATTTTGCTTCAAACGACCTAAAAAGCATCAATTTCTTTCTTTTTCCCTCAAAAAAAGTATCAAACTATGAAGTATAACAAACTTTTTCTATAATTTTTGTGTATTATTTTCAAAAACAATTGCCCACCTTGTATTGACAAAAACCTCTCGTTTATGCTATACTATTACAAACTTCGAGAGAGTCAATGAAATAATTTGTCGTTTATGCAAGGTCGGATACATAGTCCCTGTTCTGTGAAATCCCCGCGCACTGTTATCCTGCCTTGGTGCAGGTTTTTTTATTGTCTCCGGCGAGGTTTATGGGAAACCAAATCCAAAACATATTTTATCGGAGGAAGTTTATGAAACTCTATTATCAGCCCACCGATAAGCCGAAATTCGGACAGCTTATCGTTTTCGCTATTCAGCAGCTTTTGGCAATTATGGCTGCTACGATCGCCGTTCCCGCCATTATCGGTAACGGAATGACCGCATCCGCTGCCCTTTTCGGTGCCGGTGTGGGTACGCTCGTATACCAGCTCTTCACCAAATTCAAGAGCCCCGTATTCCTCGGCTCATCCTTTGCTTTTATTGGCTCTATGTTCGCCGCATTCGCAGGTGCTACATCCGCCGCTGCCGGATATGCCGGTCTTATAATCGGTGCTGCTTTTGCGGGACTTGTTTACGTTG
>JAZRNC010000098.1:0-3156 GCA_045647965.1 Eubacteriales bacterium
GGAGCTCGCCGGACACCGAAAGGGTTGCGAAGGTTGCCGTTGGTAAATCAACCACATTGATTCCGTGATTCTTTTTAGTTTTTTATATACGGTATTCGCTGCCCTCACGAGCTCGAAGACAAAAGGTGCGCACTTCTTTGGCCTGTGGTGCACTCTTCTCGGTTTTGAGCTCGTGAAGGTAGCGCCGTGCATTTATTTTACAATCATAAGCTCATCCCATCGCGTAGTAGAACGAGGGGTGAGCTTTTGGCGTTAATATCATTTTTGATACAGTATAGTGCATTGGCAAAATAAGGACAAAAGTGTCTCCATTTTGCCAGTCTCAAATGATGGTGTTTCAGTTTCTAATAAAGTGTAAATTAGCGTCAGTTTCTATATAGTGGAAACTAATCAGGAGAAAGAAAAAAATCATGGGTTGTTTGACAATCGGGAGGAAATAAGGTATAATCTCCGTCGTTTTGTATAACAATGGAATGTCTATGAATTTTGTAGAGTTTCTTAAGCAACACAAGCGTTTTTCGCTTGCGACAGCTCTTAAAAATGGCTTTAATCGAGCTATCGTGGGATATTATCTGAAACGAGGAGATATAGTTCGTCTTGCTCGCGGTGTCTATGTTGATAGCAAGACTAGTAACGACAGCGAATATGTTGATTTCGAGACTCTTGCAGAATGCGGATACGAATTTACTGTTTCGCTTTTTTCGGCGCTAAAAATTCATGGTTTTACGACTTCGAACCCTGTAGAAACATGGATTGCAATGCCTCAGAATGCTAAAAAACCAAATAAGGTTGATTTTCCTCTCAGGATTGTTTGGTTGGGGGATAAAAGTTATAATTACGGTGTTCAGGTTATTCAGTCAGGTGAGCAGAACTTTAAAGTTTATTCTCCAGCCAAGACTGTTGCAGATCTTTTTAAGTTTCGTAATAAATTCGGGATAGATATAGCAATTGAAGCTCTAAAAGAAGGGTGGAAAAAGCATCTATTTACCGCGGATGAATTGTATCGCGCTGCACAAGTGTGTCGTGTTACACGAGTTATTGAACCCTATACTGAAAGTGTTTTGTCATGAGTTCAAAAAATCGGTTCAGTGGAAAGCTTATTTGCGTAAAAGTGGAATCGTCGCGGATTGTCCTCAAGAATTTAAGGTGATTGCCGATTTTATTGCTTCAAAAATGCTCCCTCTCTTGCCTAGGTAAAATACAAATTTCTATAAGTCCTTGGTATAGAAAATGACGATAAGCGCGGCGGATTGGGGATGGTTTGTGAAGTGAGAATTTGCTGCGGAAAATCTGGGCGAGTGCCGTGCTTTTATTTTATGCGTTAAAGTGGTATAATTGCGTAGTGATGAAGATGGATGATTACAAAAACTCTGATAACTTCCAAAGAACGGAGGGGTTTATACAGAAGGGTCTTGCCTTAAAAAATCGGGATAAGCGTGTTGGGAAGTCGTGGTTGGTGCTAATTATGGTTTGAGAATGACCTTGTTGTTGCTGTCCGGCTTATTGTCGAACGCCCATGTTTCGCAGGTTACGCCATCTGGAATCGGCGGGGCAGAAAGTCTTGGACAGTCATAGAATGCGAGCCGTCCGATTCGTTTCAGATTCTTCGGCAACTTGATTTCTTGAAGAATCGGACAGCCGTAGCAAATTCCAGCCGGCAACTCCTCGATGGTATCTGGAAATGCAATGGCTGAGATGTCGTATCGAGACGCAAATAGGCCAGGGGGCAATAGAGCAACCGGCTTCCCGCCGAGAGTGTCCGGAATTACCACCGCCTCGCCTTTCCCGTCGTTCGGTATGGGACGCGGCGAAAAAGACGCGTTCTTGGTGCGTTCGCCGTCAATGCCGACAATGGCCGCACGCAATCCTCCGATGATAATGTAGCGGTATCCGCCTTCACGCGGAACGCCATTGGTTAGAGTTGCTATATCGGATAGACTTGTGCATTCGGGAACTACTGCCGCGTTAAAACCAGATCCCGAAGTGGCCTGCGGGTCTGTAAGCCGTATATAAGCCCAACCGTCTTCCGCCAAAACCCTGTGACGACCCATGTTCATGAGATCGTTGAGAGACGACGAATCGGCAAGTATCTTTTTGATTTTTAGATTGTCGTCAAAATTATTATAGCCTCCGCCGTAGTCGCTGCAGGTGGTGTCAAGTCCGTCGATTTTTGCAGGCAACTCCACGGCGTTCCTGTCAGGTGGCAAGTACGCCATGAGACTTGCCTTGCCGTTTTTCGGCAGAAACAGCCATCCGTCGGCGGTTACGCGCGGTCCATCGTATCGAATACTGGGAACGGGTGACGATCCAACCTGCCGTAAGAACCCGATTCTGCTCCGATCCATTCCCATGCTAATCATATTTTTCCAAATTGATGCCGGGTGCATAACCATCATGGATCCATTGCTTTCACGGGGATAGACCGCCGTAAGTTGCGCGTGCGCGCCCTCAAAGGTGTTTGCAACGGCATCAACTGGGTTCCGATGTGAAAAGACGACGCATGTTAGCTTGGGTGAGTTTGCAAACGCTCGTTCTCCGAGCGATGATATTTGTCCTTCGAAGGCGATCGTTTCTAGATCCATCGCACCTTCGAATGCATGGGCGTCGATTTTCGTAACATGTGAATCGAATATGAGAAACCTGACACCTTTTAGCGTATCGGTCATACCAGGAATATGTCGGCACTCCTCGAAAATGGCTGGCACAAACGCGCCAGACTCCTCAGTACCGAAGCACACCGCAGTTCCGTCCGACGGGGAAACCCCGAGCAGATATGTGGTAGCTATAATCATTAAACAGTTCATTTCATAACCTCCACTTCTCCGTTGCTCTTTTTGTTAAAGCACCAAACCCAGAATTCGTCAGATTTCCATATTGAATCCCACCAGCACTCATAAGTACGTTTGGAATAGGTTCGCAGTTCAAATGATCCGCCGAAGCGCTCCGCGTCCGCGCGGAACTTGCCCCAGAACTTTCCGTAAAAGTCACGGTGAGCCGCCACGACGTCGGCATACAACTGCTCTTCAAAGCCGAACCACCAGTTTCCGGGCGCGTCTGGATGAAGCACCGGCTGGTGGTGTGGACGCGACCAGGCGACCGCAGTCGCGGCGTACCGGCCGGGATGGTCGAACGACATCGCCACGGCCATCGACCCGC
>JAZRNC010000099.1:0-11023 GCA_045647965.1 Eubacteriales bacterium
GCCCCCTCCCAACATCACGGGTCAGCTCCACATGGGTCACGCACTTGACAACACACTTCAGGACATTCTCGTAAGATACAAGAGAATGTGCGGCTTCGAAACGCTTTGGCTCCCCGGCACCGACCACGCGTCGATCGCTACCGAGGCAAAGATCGTTGAAGCGATGAGAAAAGAGGGCATCACCAAGGAAGACCTCGGCAGAGACGGATTCCTCGAGCGCGCATGGGCTTGGAAAGAACAGTACGGCGGACGTATCATCGAGCAGCTCAAGAAGCTCGGCTCCTCCTGCGACTGGTCCCGCGAAAGATTTACTCTCGACGAGGGATGCAGCAACGCCGTTCGCGAGGTATTCCAGCGCCTCTACGACAAGGATCTCATTTACCGCGGTGAGAGAATCATCAACTGGTGCCCGCACTGCAAAACGTCCATCTCCAACGCCGAAGTCGACTACGAAGAACAGAAGGGTCACTTCTGGCACATCCGCTATCCCCTCGTTGGTGGAGGCGGATACGTAGAAGTTGCTACCACCCGTCCCGAAACTCTCCTCGGCGATACCGCCGTTGCCGTAAACCCGAACGACGAGAGATACAAGCATATGATCGGTCAGTACGTCGTTCTCCCCCTCGTTGGCAGACGAATCCCGATCGTTGCCGACGAACACGCTCAGCTTGACAAGGGTACGGGATGCGTTAAGATCACTCCCGCTCACGACCCGAACGACTTTGAAGTCGGCCGTCGCTGCCATCTCCCGATGGAAGTTGTTCTCACGGAAGACGCAAAGATCACCGATAATTATCCGAAATACGCAGGTATGGATCGCTACGAAGCGCGTAAGGTCATCCTCGAAGACCTTCGTGCCGGCGGTTTCCTTGCTGAGATCGAAGATCTCACTCACGAAGTCGGAACCTGCTACCGCTGCGGCACGACCATCGAACCGATGATCAGCCTCCAGTGGTTCGTTCGTATGGTTCCCCTCGCAAAACCCGCAATCGAAGCGGTTCGCGACGGTAGAATCAAGTTCGTTCCCGAACGCTTCGACAAAAACTACTTCCACTGGATGGAAAACACGCAGGACTGGTGTATCTCCCGTCAGCTTTGGTGGGGTCACCGCATTCCCGCGTACTACTGCGATGCCTGCGGTCACACGGTCGTTGACAAGAACGGCTGTGACGTCTGCCCGAAGTGCGGCGGTCATATGACGCAGGATCCCGACACGCTCGACACATGGTTCTCCTCGGCTCTCTGGCCCTTCTCCACGCTCGGCTGGCCGGAAGAAACCGAAGACCTCAAATACTTCTACCCGACGAACACTCTCGTCACCGGTTACGATATCATCACGTTCTGGGTTTCCCGTATGATCTTCTCCGCGCTCGAATATACGGATTCCATTCCGTTCGACACGGTTCTCATCCACGGTCTCGTTCGTGACGCGCAGGGCAGAAAAATGTCCAAATCCCTCGGTAACGGTATCGACCCGCTCGAGATCATCGATAAATACGGCGCAGACGCTCTCCGCTTTGCCCTCGCAACGGGTAACAGCCCCGGAAACGATATGCGCTTCTCCGACGAAAAGATCGAGGCAGCGCGTAACTTCGCAAACAAGCTCTGGAATGCCGCTCGTTTCGTGATGATGAACCTCACGATCGACGAGATCAAGCTTCCCGATCCTGCAAAGCTCGCCGCAGAAGACAAGTGGATCCTCACCAAGTTTGAAGAATGCGTACAGACCGTCACCTCGAACCTCGACAAGTTTGAAATCGGCGTGGCTCTCTCCACCATCTACGACTTCGTTTGGGATATCTACTGCGACTGGTACATCGAGCTCTCCAAGCCCTCCGTTGCCGCTGGTGGAGATCGCGGTATCGCGGCGCAGAACGTTCTCGCTTACGTTCTCCGTGAAACACTCAAGCTCCTGCACCCGTTCATGCCCTTCATCACCGAGGAGATCTACTCCGGTCTTCCGGGCGAAGATGGCAGCATCATGATCAAGGATTACCCCATCTTCACCGAAGAGCTGACGTTCCGTGCGGACGAAGAAAAAATGGAAAAGGTGATCGGCGCGATCCGTGCGATCCGCGTTCGCCGTGCCGAAATGGGTGTCGTTCCCTCCCGTAAGGCGAAGGTATTCATCGAAACGAAATACCCCGAAGCATTTGCTGACAGCGAGGCATTCTTCGAAAAGCTCGCCTCCGCATCCGCTGTGGAAATGGTATCTTCCTTCGACGATGACACAGCCGTTCGCATCATCACCGATGCCGCAACGATCTACATTCCCCTTGCGGAAATGATCGATTTTGAAGCGGAACGCAAACGTCTCACCGCTGAACTTGCTTCTATGGAAAACGAGATCAAGCGCGCCGAGGGCAAACTCTCGAACGAGGGATTCGTTGCCCGCGCTCCCGCTGCCGTTGTGGATGCGGAACGCGCAAAGCTCGAAAAGTACAAAGAAAAACGCGAGAGCATTAAAGTGGCTCTCGAAAAGCTGAACTGAATTTTGTAATCCGGCATAGCCCACCGCCTTGCCGGATTCACTTTATCCGAACAAAGATCGAATCGCAAAGGACTTGTTATGCTGTCTTTACCAAAAATTATTATCACCGAGAAGGGTGAACGCCACGTGAAGGGCGGCCATCCGTGGGTATTCGAGGGCGAGGTCGTCCGCATCGACGCCGTCGAAAATGGGGGCCCAAGTAACGGGGAACTCGTCCACGTTTTTTCACAGAAAGACCGTTTTCTCGGCACGGGATTCTATAACGCGAACTCCAAGATCCGCGTCCGTATTCTCTCCACCAATGCCAACGACACCTTTGACAAAGATTTCTTCCGCCGCCGCCTGAAGTACGCGCTCGATTACCGCGTCACCGTAATGGGAGACGATATTCGCGCTTCCCGCCTCATTTTCGGCGAAGCGGACTCCTTCCCGGGTTTAACCGTCGATTATTTTGGCGATACTCTCGTCGTACAGACCCTCTCCCTCGGCATCGAACAGCGAAAGGATATGATCCTTTGGAATCTCGTTTCCCTGATGCGGGAGATGGGGCTCCCCGTTCGCGCCGTCTACGAACGGTGTGACGTGGCGATCCGCACGCTCGAGGGAATGGAAGAATTTAAAGGATTCTGGAAACCCGAAACGTTCGGGATCGATCCCACAAAGGAGAGCGGTCACACGATGCTCACGGAAAACGGCATCCTCTACGACGTCGATTACGTGAACGGACAGAAGACCGGCTTCTTCCTCGACCAAAAATACAACCGTCTTGCCGCCGCAAAGTTGGCAAAAGGCAGACGGGTGCTCGATTGCTTTACCCACACGGGCGCGTTTGCTCTGAACTGCGTCAAGGGTGGCGCCGAGCACGTAACCGCGGTTGATGTTTCCGGACTCGCGATCAAGCAGACGAAGAAAAACGCCGCACTCAACGGTTTCACGGACAAAATGTCCTTTCTGGAGGCCGACGTATTCGCGCTTCTCACGGATATGCTAAACCGACGCAGCCGCGAATACGACTACATCATCCTCGATCCGCCCGCATTCACAAAATCCTCCTCTACGGTAAAGGATGCGTTCCGCGGATACAAGGATATCAATATGCGCGCGATGCGATGTCTGCCGCGCGGGGGATACCTCGCTACGTGCAGCTGTTCGCATTTTATGAAGGATTCCCTCTTCTGCCAGATGCTCCACGATGCGGCAGCCGATGCGGGAGTCTCCCTCCGTCAGATCGAGGCGCGCGCCCAGTCCCCCGACCACCCCATCCTCTGGAACGTTCCCGAAACCGATTATCTCAAATTCTACCTATTCCAAGTCATTTGAGAATGTGAAAAATATGAAAAACAAACGCTCGCTTGCCGGATCTGCGCTGATGATGGGCGCGATCATACTGTCTTCCAAGATTCTCGGCCTGCTCCGTGATATTCTCACGGCGGGTGCGTACGGTACGAGTGAAGCGGCGATCGCCTATGAGACCGCCTCCAAGCTGCCGCTGACACTGTTCGATTTCATCCTCGGCGGGGTCGTGACCTCGGCGTTCATCCCGATCTACAACAGCATCGCTGTACGGAAAAACAAAAACGAGGCACTCGATTTCGCTCGTTCTTACGTCAATCTCATCCTCGCTCTGACCGTGGGCATCACCACCCTTGGTGTTGTTTTTGCGCCGTATCTCGTCCGTGCGATCGCTCCGGAGCTGTCGGAGTCAACCGCCGCACTCGCCGCAGAGCTCACTCGCATTATGTTCCCGATGGTCATTTTCGTCGGATTGGCGTTTTCCTTCGTCGGTTTTCTGCAATCCGAGGGGGAATATAACATCCCCGCCGTCATCAGCCTCGTCTCGAATCTGATTATGGTCGTGTACCTCTGCTTTTTCAGTGACAAATTCGGTATTGTCGGACTATCCGTCGCGATGCTCGTCGGCTGGGTAGCACAAGCCGTCGTACAAATCCCATCCGTATGCAAACGTGGGTTCACCTACCGACTCACCGCCCCACTCTCGACTCCCGAGATCCGACGCGCCGCGCGCAATACCCTCCCGATCCTCATCTCCACGTGGACCGTTCCGCTGTGCAATCTCATCGGCACGAACGTGGCGTCGGGAATCGAAAACGGACGCGCCATCACCGCCCTCGGTTACTCAAACCGTCTCTACACGATCCTCGTCGGACTGTTTTCCTTCGTTGCGACGAATCTGCTCTTTCCCGTGTTCGCAAGAGCCGCGGCGGCAGGAAATCACGACGAACGTGACCGTCTGACCCGCACGTCCATAAAAACGCTCGTCTTTCTGATCGCGCCCCTCTCCGTGGGGGTAGCCGCCCTTGCCGAGCCGTTTGTCAAGCTCGTTTACGAAAGAGGCTCGTTCACCCCGTCCGACTCCGCAATGACCGCGCAGGCACTCGGCTGTTTCGTCGTCGGAATGCTCTTTGCCGCCGTCGGAGAAGTCCTTACCAAAGCTTTCTTCGCCGTTGAAAAGAACAAATTCCCCATGATCGCCGCGATGTGCGCGATGGCGTTTAACGCCGCCCTCGTCTTCCTCCTCCGAGACCGTCTTAACGTGGGAGGAATCGCTCTCATCAGCGGTGTCGCAACGGCTCTTTCCACAGCGGTGAACCTCGCCTTTGCTTACCGTGAAAAACTCCTCACGTTCCACTTCGGTGATGTGATCGACGTGATAAAATCCGTAATTTCCGCGCTCGTGATGGGTGGAGCTGTCTATGCAACCACCTGCCTCATCCACGGAAAAATTGCGACGGTGTGGGAATTCATCCTCTCCGTCCTCGTCGGCGTCACCGTCTATGCGGCAGCCGTTCTTCTCCTGAAAAGTGAGGAGATCACCCCTATTCTGTCTCTGCTTCGGAAAAAATCCCAAAAGGAGGACGTATGAATCACAAACGAATCAAAGTATTAAATATCCTCTCCGACACCAACGTCGGTGGGGCAGGCAGACTCCTTGTGAACTATCTCTGCCACTTCGACCGTGAAAAATTTGACGTGGGAGTCGTTCTTCCCAAGGATTCGGCGCTGAAGCCCTACGTGGAAGAGGTCGGCTACTCCGTCATCGAGATGGAGCACGGGCGGGACAAGAGCCTCGATCTTCACGCGGTCGGTGAGCTCTGCCGTATCATCCGCACGGAAAAGCCCGACATCGTTCACACGCACTCCGCGTTTTCAGGAAAACTCGCCGCGTTTCTGTGCGGTGTGAAAAAGCGGTTCTACACCCGTCACTCTGCGTTTCCCCAGCCGCGTCGCCTCACCACCTTCCCCGGACGGCAGATCAGCGGATTTATCAACAACACCCTCTCGACCGACATCGTAGCGGTTGCCAAAGCAGCGATGGATAACCTCACCGAGACGGGCGTGGATCCGAAAAAGATCACCGTCATCATCAACGGGGTGGATGAAGTGCGCCGCACCTCATCGGAGGAACAAGCGGAGCTGAAACGCTCCCTCGGGATCGGTGACTCCACATTCGTCTGCGGCATCTCCGCAAGGCTGGAGGAATACAAGGGTCACTCCTACCTTCTGCCGACGATAAAAGAAGTGGCGGACGCTCACCCCGACGTCGTTTGTCTCATCATCGGCGGCGGTACCTGCGAGGAAGCGCTGAAACAACAGGCGGCAGAGCTCGGTATCACGAAAAACGTGATCTTCACGGGGTTTGTCGGTGACGTTGCTCCATACTATAACATTATGGATCTAAATCTCAACTGCTCCATCGGCACCGAAACCTCCTCCCTGGCACTTTCTGAGGGAATGAGCCTTTCCATCCCCGCCATCGCCACCACGTATGGGGGAAACCCGTACATGATCACCGACGGCACAAACGGATTCCTTGTGCCCGAAAGAGACAGCCACGCGATGGCAGAACGTATCCTGCAGATCATTCGCGACCCGAATCTTCACCGCACGCTTTCCCTCGGCGCAAGACAAATGTACGAGGAAAAGTTCACCGCGGAAAAAATGACACGTCAGCTCGAAGCGCTGTATGAGAAATAATAATAACGTAGCTGGGGATTACGGAAGACCGCTCGGTCTTACGTAATCCCCAGCTATATTCTCACATCATATTACAGCTTCGCGATCCAGTCGCCACGAATTATTCCCTCTGCAAACGCCTGAACGGTTGCATCTCTCTGGCAGTTTGCCTCAAACTTTATAAGATCGTGCGCACGGCTGTCCTCGAAGAACTTGTTGATCTCTTCGGCATCGTGGATACCCTCGTTCATGATGCGGCGGCGGATCACAATGTAGCGCAGTCCGAGGCGGATTCTCTCCACTCTCATACGGCGGATCGTGTCGTCGCGTACTGCCATTTCGGCTTTGTCGAGAATCGCGTTATATATCTCAAGCATTTCGGGAGAGATGTAAGGCGAATCGAGATCTCCGTAGCATTCGACGTGAATATTGTCGTCCTGGCACTTTTTGCATATCGTGTCAATGTATTCGAGAATGTACGGTCCTGCTGCACCATAGAAGAAATCGGTGAATTCCCGGCGATGCTTTTCGAGATCGCAGTAGGGGTCCCACATCAGCTTCGTGAGAAGGTACGCGCGAAGCTCGTCCATATCCCCTCCGTACTGAGCCTGGTTTCCCTGTGCGAACAAGCCCTTCACGCCGTGTTCCACAAAGAGCTGTATATTCGGCTGGAGTGTCCACCAGTTCGGATGCGGCTTCGCAAGGTGACGGAAGTCTGTGTTATAATCCCATATGTACAAACGATTACAAATCTTGCTCCAATCCTCCAGATCCTCAGCAAACGTCTTCGGACTCCCCCATTCAATCGGACAACGGTCCTTTAACGGGTGGGAGAAGCAGCACTCGATCGAACAAAGGCGAACGCACACGTTATGACGGGGCTTTGTGATCTTCGGTGCGTGACGGGTGTACGTATACGCAAACGTATCAAAGATCACATCCGGAAACTCGGGCTCGAGAGCCTCTGCCACGGCGTTTATCATACGGATCAAAAGTCCCGCGGGAGATCCCTCTTCCTCGTCGATCGCACGGCACGCGTCACATTCGCATCCTCTGCCAAAGTCATTCTGGGATACGGACATAATCGGAACTCCGGGATTTGCAAGAAGAACCTTGCGCGTTTCTTCGATCAACTTCGGGATCACCTCGGGATTCGAGAGGCAAAGCTGCCACTTCATTGGTCGACGATCGCCAAGCTCGCGGCTTCCGTCGATCATCGCAAACCAATCGGGATGCTCCTCGTGATATACCGAGTACGGAATGAGCTTCTCTATACTATGACAAAACTGCGCGTAACGCACACTTCCGCCGTACATTTCGGGAACGTCGTAACTCCCGTTTGTGCGGTATTTGGCACTCATCGCGGGATTGCTTCGGACATCGTAGTAGTAGTAATCACGGTATTCAAGCGCGGGGCTGTCCGTTTTGTCCGTATCGGGCACTTCAAGCTCCATATACGTCGGAACCTTCTCGCACCTCGGGGAGAAGAAGCGGCAGCCATATGTTTCGAGAAAGTCGTATACGCCATAGAGAAGTCCGCGGCATCCGCCATCAAAGAAGATCTTACCGTTCTTTGTGTACCAGTGCAGCTCGTCATTCCCGTACGTTTTTCTTTCTTCGCCGTACATCGGAAGCGCCGATCCCATAATAACAAGCGCATCCTCGCGGATCTCATCCTTTTTCGTGGCAAGTACTTTTCTCCCCGTCATCAGGTTGAGATAGTATCTAAGCTCTCGGGCAGCGTATCGCTCGGCTTCACTTGCCGTGGGCGATACGATAATGCTTCCGCAAAAAATTCCGTTTTCGATCAGTTTTACAGACATTATATTTCTCCTTATATAAAAAAACAGTGTATAACCATATTATACACTGTTTTTCTGTTTTTTACAATAGATAGGGACTATTTACAAGCGATTGTTGCCGTTTTTGTTCTCACCCTCATAGAGAGCCGCCATATACGCATGCTTTGCGCCCTCTGCCCAAGCCTGAACAGAACGCGGGTAGTTCGTTCCCTCTTCCAAATAATTTCCGCCGTTGTATACGAAGAAACCGTCAAGAAAATCCTTTATTTTTTCGGGAGAGGTACCGCCGTCCATGGTTTCCGCACGCATTTCCACGTACTTGAGGCAAAGACGGATCTTGTTCACGCGCATTCTGCGAATGACGTCATCACGCACTGCCATTTCCGCTTTTTCGAGGATCGCATCGTAGACCGCGAGCATCTCAGGAGAGAGGTATTCGGGGTCGCTTCTGCCATAGCAAGAAATGTGAATATTATCGTCCTCACATTTTTTGCACATTGTCTCGATGTATTCTCTGACGTAAACACCCGCCGCACCGTAATAGTAGTCCGTGAATTCACGAATGATCTCTTCCGCATCCACGTACGGATCCCACATCAGCTTCGAGAGAAGGTACCCTCTCAGCTCCAGCATATCCGTATTGCCGTCTACGTTAGACTGCGCGAACATACCGCGTACTCCGTTTTCGTAGAAGAATCGCATATTCGCGGGGATCGTATGCCAGTTCGGCTGCGGACGGTAATAATGCCAGAAGCACGTTACGTAGTCCCAGATGTAGAGGCATTTCGCGATCTTGCCCCAATCGCGTACGTCGTCAGCAAAGCTCTTCTCGCCTTCCTTCAGCTCGTACGTTTCGTGCATCGTCACCACGGAGCGGCAGGTTTCTACCGGGTGTGAGAAGCATACCTCCATCGAGCAAAGGCGAACGCACACGTTATGACGGGGCTTGGTAATATTCGGAGCAGGACGTGCGTACACGTACGCGAGGGTCTCGAACATTATGTGAGGGAATTCCGGCTCAAGTGCCTCCGCTACGGCGTTGACCACACGGATCAGCAAGCCGGACGGACATCCCTCCTCCTCGTCGATCGCCCGACACGCTTCACATTCGCAGGGACGGTTGGTATCATTGATGGAGATCGACATCAGCTTCGCCTCGGGATGCTGCAGAAGGGTCTCCCGCGTTTTCTGAATCAGCATCTTTGTAACCTCGGGGTTCGAGAGACAGAGCTGAATGCGGTAGTCCCTTGTCTCCTCGTCGTGATTTCTGGAGCCGTCACACAGCGCGTACCATTCGGGATGCTCCTTCCCGTACTTCGAATACGGCAGGAGATGACAGAAGCTGTGGCAGCCGATCGCAAAAGAAACACTGCCGCCGAGGCTTTCGGGGATGTTCACCGCATTGATACGGTGCTTGAGGGCAAAACGGTGATTCTGACGATAGTCCCTGCGGTACACGTCGCGATACTCGAGGGCGGGCTTATCTCTCCGATCGGTATCGGGGATCGTCAGATTTTCTGCTGTCGGAATCTTTTCGCAGTCCACCGCATAGAAACGGCATCCGAGAGATTCAAGAAAATCGTAGATACCGTAGAGGAATCCCCGTTTTCCACCGTCGAAGAAGACCTTCCCATCCTTCGTATACCAGTGCAGCTCGTCGTCCTCGTACGTTTCTCTGTCTTCCCCGTAGAGAGGAAGTGCAGAGCCGAGAACAATCACCGCGTCGTCCATCTTTTCTGCCGCTTTTTCGATCGTTACCGCGCGTGCGGTCATTATGTTAAAATAATACCGCAGCTCACGCGCCGCATATTCTTCCGCAGGAGTTGCATCCTTCGAAAGAACGATCGGACCCATTACGTGATAGTTTTTGATGAGTTCCATAGTAAGTTTTCCCTCTTAAATTCTGTTTTTACGGATTAAAGCTTCGAGCAACCGCCGTTCTTTTACTGTATTTCGGTATCATAGAGCAGGATTATCCAACATTTATTGAATCTGTATCTCTGCATATGCCAATACTGCGTCCTCCGTTGCATCAAGAACAATGCTGTATCGGTCAAGTGAAAGCGCATCCACTTCACAAGCATATAACAATACCGAACCGGGCGCATATCCTGCATCCGTCGGTGTGTAATCCCGATTCAGTGCGGAAACGGTACATTTCTCCCAGCCCGTGCATTCGCTGCCGTTCAAATAAATTCGGATATCATCGGGTGAGCCATTTGAAAAGCCAAGAATCAGCCTTACACGAGATGCCGCCGGTACGTAGCCGATCGGAAGGAAGATTTCCCTGCGCTGTCCGGCATCCAGTGAGAGCGGTAACGGCTTATACCGTTCACATCCGACAGGAGCAATATCTTGAAACATAACAATATGCCGTCTGGGGGTTGAAAAGACCGTTTTCCCGTCACCGCATCTGCGGATCACATCGTCCGTACGCCGATTGTATTCGACAACATTCGTATCATACGGATTTGCATCCCGATACGGATTCAAATAATAATTAAACAGATATACGGCATCCGCTCCCTGCGAAATATATGCGGCGGAAAGTCCGTTTACCACGTCGGCATCGGCATGTGTCAGACCTCTGTCATTGCCCAGACACAATGTTTCGATCCCTGCGCTGATCTCTGCCTGCGGCATCGTTTTCTTCCACTGTGCAATGGGCATATCGTTGTCACAACTTTCCCATCGGGGCGTTACGTTGATGTGCTCAACCAACCCCTCTCGCACCCACGTTTCCGCATCAAAGCCG
>JAZRNC010000100.1:0-15373 GCA_045647965.1 Eubacteriales bacterium
TTGCTGAAGCAACCCTTGAATAATTTATACATAACAAAAAGACAGTATAGCTATACTGTCTTTTTGTTATGTATAAATTATTCAAGGGTTGCTTCAGCAATACGAACTACGAGACTCTTTCCGTAGGAATAACCCGTACAGTTAATAGAAACTTTTTCACCATCCTGAGTGAACTCAAGAGATTCGTTGTTGTCCGTCCACTTGACTGACTTGATTTTTTCTTTTACACCGGAGAAAGTATTGATTCCTTTTCCGCCGCCCGCAACGACAACATTAGAGTCACCGGTAATTGAGAGATCGTGTACGTAGAAGTAAAGCTTATTGTCTATGCGAAGTGCAAAGTTTTTAGCAGAATTTTCTCCGAGAACACCGCAAGGTTTTCCTTTATAAATAGAGTCGCCAACATTGGAAATCCATTCACCAATTCCGCGGAGGAGCGCTTCCTGCATTAAGGGAAGTTCACCTTCTCCTGTAGGACCAACATTGAGAAGGTAGTTTGCACCAACCTTTCGGCAAGAACAAAGAGTTTCGATCAATCCGGGAAGGGACTTATAGTTTACGTCAGCGCTGCCGTATCCCCAATGCGCGTTCATTGTGTGACACATTTCGGCTGCAAAATATTTGCTCATTCCTTCGCGATTCATCGGAGTGGGACGGCCCTGTTCAAAGGTTACGCTGTCAAGCTGAAGATTTCCGGGTTCACCTCTGTGGGACAAGCCGGTGTTATTTACGATAATTGCCTCAGGCTGATGTTTTCTGATGACGTTGTAGAGAGCATCTTCTTCCCAGTCCGCATCTTTTTTGGACCAGTTACCGTCAAACCACAATCCACCGATTTTTCCATAATTCGAACACAAAATTTCGACAGAATCACGGAGGTATTGCAGATATGCCTTGAAATCAGTGTTAAATTCTGGTCTGAACCAGTCGAGAGTTGTGTGATAGAAGAAGGGAACTATACCAAACTCGTTGCATGCATCGACATATTCACGGATTAAGTCACGACGTGCCGCAGAGTGGGGGGCATCATACGTATTGAGTCCGCAAGTATCGTAGAGGGAGAAACCGTCGTGATGACGAGTGGTAAGGGTGATATACTTTACGCCGGCAGCTTTGGCTGTGGAAACAATTTTACGAGCATCAAATTTTGACGCTGTAAATGTATCGGCCAAAGGCATATATTTTTCCAGCGGAATTTTTTCCATATGCATGACCCATTCTCCGCGACCAAGCTGAGAATAAAGTCCCCAGTGAATAAAAAGACCAAAGCCGAACGTTTCAAACTCGGCTACTCGTTTTTCGGGAATTGGAATTGCCATTGTATAACCTCACTTTATTTTAGATTTACTTTTATTATTATATAACAAGATTTGGAATTTTTCAATAAGATTTTCGCAAATTTAATTCTATTCCGGAAAAATCTCTCTTGCCGATGTGTATTTAGACATTGTCGAACCACTGTCGGATAAATTTAGCTTCATAACGGAAACTTTTTGTCCGGCAATCGGTGCGTGTATTACGAAATGCTCGTTGTTAACAGAACCAAGATAGAGCATAACGTGAGTTTGAGAATGAACAGTTGACGGGAAGGATAAAGAATTCAGAACATGACCACTGTTGCCGTAGGGAAGAGTATGCTCGATTCCCATATACTTTGCTTGATCGGACGTATTCCGCGGCAGAAAGATTCCAAACGTTCTAAAAACCGCACAAACGTATCCGGAGCAATCCACGCCACCTCTTTGCCCACCCCAATCGTATTCGACGTCCAAAAACGAGAATGCGAGGGCAAAATAATTCTCCATTGTATATTCTACAGATCCATACACTGCGTGTGTTTTTGGTATTTGGACAATCTTTTCTGCCAAACCCTTTGATTCATCCACGCCCGGGAGTATTACCCAAAAATAATTTGTATCTTCACGTATATAGGGAAGACGAACGCCCATATCAAGTACGGTATTATCAATCAGATATTTAACCGTTGTCATTGTTATATAGCGTTCCGGACTTGCCCACTTATCAAATTCCTCACGAGTACAAATCGCGACGTCATCTTTTCTTACCCAACCAAAATAATAATAGGATTGAACAAAAAGATAATTTTCATCAAGGCTTTCGTGCAGTATCCAGATTGGTGAGCCTGCTATCAACTCGGTTTCTTGAATCGCGTTGTAATGTGTGTCGCCATAATTATAGAAACCAAGTTCCGAAGGAAAACTCTGAAGATTACATCTTGTAAGCACTACACCAGGATATACCATAGCGTTATCAGAAATTGTCTCGATATTTCTGTTAGAAAGTATGGTATTCCTTGCTTCCCAGGATATATAATTTCCGTTTTGATCGAACTTATCGGCTGATGGCAGAGAATAGTGGTTAATTTTCTCTGTTATTTCTTTCTTCGTGAGAGTTTCCGGTATATCCGATATATCCACTACAGTAGGAGAATTTGAAATTATCTGTTTATTTAGTTTTTGTATCTCATTACTATCTAAAATGAGACGGCTTGCAGAGTTAGCGCCATATTTTGATTCATAATTTAAAATCCACTCGTAAGCCTCATCCGAGACAATTTGAGGTATCATACCAAGAACTTTATCCGCGTCAGTATCGGGGTGATAGGATAACGCTGTATCATCCATAGCAGTTGAAGCTGTCTTGAACGGATTATGGTGGGATAAATTCACGTCAGTGAGCGTAACTGTTGTGCAAGAACAGAACAAAAAAATTACAGAAAAAGCCGCTGTAAAAATTCTGGCAAGTTTTCCTGTAATTTTTTTCGTGTTCATAGAGTTCTCCGTAAATTATTATTTTGCCATCAGCTTAACCATAACGGCTTTTTGCGCATGGAGACGGTTTTCGGCTTCTTCAAAAATCTCGTCAGCGTGAGCTTCGAATACATTTTCCGTAATTTCTTCTCCGCGGTGAGCTGGGAGACAATGGAGCACCATAGCACCGTTGTTTGCAACGGACATAAGCTCATCATTGATCTGGTAACCTTCAAAAATTCTCTTGCGTTCTTCAATTTCGGCTTCCATTCCCATAGAGGACCATACGTCCGTAAGAAGAACATCCGCGCCGGAAGCGGCTTCCATAATATTATCGGTCATATGGAATTTACCGCTGTAGTTTTTCGTATATTCAAGGACTTCATTATGAGGCTGATAATCATTGGGACAAGCGATAGAAACGTTCATACCGGACAGAAGACCGCCCACGATGAGGGAATTTGCCATATTGTTGCCGTCACCGATATAGCACATTTTCAAGCCGTCGAAACCGCCCTTAAACTCACGGATGGTGAGAAGATCGGCAAGAACCTGACATGGATGACAATAGTCGGTAAGACCGTTGATGATCGGGATAGAACCGTACTCAGCGAGCTGTTCTACTTCTTCCTGCGCAAATGTACGAATCATAATACCGTCAAGATAGCGGGAGAGAACGCGCGCGGTATCCTTGAGAGGTTCGCCGCGTCCGATCTGAAGATCGCGGGGAGAGAGAAAAAGTGCCTGACCACCAAGCTGATACATACCGGTCTCAAAAGATACTCTTGTTCTTGTAGAGGATTTCTGGAAGATCATACCGAGGGATTGTCCTTTGAGGTGATGATGCTCTATACCGTTTTTCTGTTCGTGTTTGAGTTTTGCAGCAAGATCAAGAAGTTCGTTTAATTCGTTCTTCGACAGATCCGCCATCTTTAAAAAGTGTTTCATATGATAAGATATCCTTTCAAGATAATACAGATGCAAGAATGGCTATGCCACGGTCAATTTCGTTATAGGTAATGTTGAGCGGAGGAAGAAGTCTTACAACGTCACTTCCTGCCGTAAGAACAAGTAATCCGCTATGGAATGCTTTTTTTAGAATTTCCTTCGGAGACTCTGTAACAGCAATTCCGATCATAAGTCCCTCTCCTTTGACCGCTTTTATTTTGTCAGAGGAAATTTCAGAAATCTTTGTGCGGATATAATTTCCTTTTTCAATAACTTCAGCAAGGAATTCATCGTTTAAGCGCGAGAGTATGTGAGCTGCCGCGGCGGACGAAACGGGGTTGGCACCGAATGTGGATCCGTGCATACCGGCTGTAAGAGTTTTTGCACATTTTTCTCCACTAACAAATGCACCGATGGGAAGTCCACCACCAAGTCCTTTTGCCAGAGTAACAATGTCGGGTTTAATACCGTAGTTCTGGAAAGCAAATAATTTGCCCGTTCTGCCGATACCGGTTTGTACTTCATCAATAATGAGTAAAATATCACGTTCGTTGCAGAACTCATAGAGTTCTTTTACATATTCGGTCGGCATTACGTTAACGCCGCCCTCACCCTGAATCACTTCAAGCATTACAGCACAAACGTCAGCGGTACAAGCTTCTTCGATTGCTTTCATATCCGCAGGTTTGCAGTATTTAAATCCTTCTGTAAAAGGGAAGAAGTAATTATGGAAAACATCCTGACCGGTTGCGGCAAGGGTAGTAATCGTTCTTCCATGGAAGGACTGGTTCAGAGTAACGACGGTACTTCTTCCGGTACCATATTTGTCAAAACTATATTTTCTGGCAAGCTTGATAGCACCTTCATTTGCTTCAGCACCGGAGTTACAAAAGAACATGTTGGAAAGTCCGGATTTTTTGACAATTGTCTCAGCAACTTCCGTGGCTTTATCGCAGTAGAAGTAATTACTCACATGTTGGAAGCGACCGATCTGATCGATCACTGCATTTTTCCAACCTTCATCATTCCAGCCAAGACAGTTTACACCAATACCACTCGTGAAATCGACGTATTCTGTTCCATTTTTGTCCCAGAGTATCGAACCGCATCCTTTTTCGGGAACAAGTTCAAGTCGTCCGTAGGTGTTCATAATAAACTGGTTATCGAGTTCGATTATTTCATTATGTGTCATAATCGTGCACCTCTCAGGTAAACATCGTTCCAATGCCTTCTTCGGAAAGCATTTCGATAAGTATTGAGTGTTTGATACGTCCGTCAATGATAAAGGTTTTTACACCACCGTTTACAGCGGTAAGGCAGCACTGCACTTTGGGGATCATTCCACCGGAGATAATACCATCTTTCTCAAGTCCTTCAATCTCTTCCTTACGGATAACAGGGATGAGAGTAGTGGGATCTTTGGGATCACGAAGAACCCCCTGCGTATCGGTCAACAAAATCAGGTTTTCTGCACCAAGCGCAACTGCAATTTCAGCAGCAGCAGTGTCGGCGTTGATGTTATAAATTCCACTGTCATCTTTTGCGTGAGCAATAGTGGAGATTACAGGAATATATCCACGTGAGATTACATCGGTAATTATGCTTGCGTCGACGGATTCAATATCTCCAACGTATCCGTAATCTGTGTTTTCTTCATCGGTGTGTTTGATTGCTTTGATCATACCGCCGTCCAAACCACAGAGACCGATAGCTCTTCCACCGATTCGTTCAATAATGTCAACAAGCTGCTTGTTCGTTTTTCCGGCAAGTACCATCAGAGCGACTTCTGCAGTTTCTTCATCTGTATAGCGAAGACCTTTGATGAATTCTGACTTTTTACCGATCTTTTTCAGCATATCATTGATATCGGGGCCGCCGCCGTGAACAAGAACGACGTTGATTCCAGTCAACGAGAGAAGAACAAGATCACTGATTACGGCGTTACGTAATTCATCAGAGAGCATTGCATTGCCGCCATATTTTACAACAATGGTTTTACCGGTATATTTTTGGATATAAGGCAGGGCTTCTATCAGGACACCGGCCTTATCTTCATTGGTGATAGACATGATTATTTCCTTTCAAAACGATGAATTGTCGGTTTAACTTCTGTAGTCTCCGTTGATGCGGACGTATTCGTATGTCAGGTCGCAGCCAAATGCTGTTGCACTGTATGTACCACTGTTCATTTCACAGTTGATTTCAATGCGGTCTTCGGAAAGAATCTTTTTAGCGATGTCTTCGTCGAACTCAAATGCCGCACCGTTTTTACAGACGGCAATTTCACCGACAGACGATTTAAAAGAAATATTGACTTTCGAAGGATCAAACGAAATACCCGAATAACCAAGTGCACAAATTACGCGGCCCCAGTTTGCATCCGCACCGTACATAGCGGTTTTCACAAGGGAAGAGGCAATTACGGATTTCGCAAGTCCTCTTGCGTCTTCATCGGAAGCAGCACCTGTTACATTACAAAGAAGAAGTTTTGTAGCGCCCTCACCGTCTGCGGCAATAGCAAGCGCCATTTTCATGCAGAGAGTTTTCAGGGCAAAGGAGAAAATGTCATACGCTTCAGAGGAAGCGTCGCATATCATAGCATTTCCGGCGTTTCCGTTTGCCATAACGACAACGGTATCGTTTGTACTGGTGTCACCATCTACCGAGACCATATTGAAAGAATCTTCCACGGCATCTGTAAGCGCAGTCTTCAAAAGTTCGGAGGAAATCGCACAGTCCGTAGTGATAAATCCAAGCATTGTACCCATATTCGGATGGATCATACCAGAGCCTTTGCAGATGCTTCCGATTTTAACGGTAACACCATCGATGACAACGGAAAGGGCAAATTCTTTTTTCTTTGTATCTGTCGTCATAATGGCAGATGCCGCTTTGTCGGAACCATTATCGCTATGTTCAAGAGATTCAATCAATGAGGGAATTCCGTTTATAATCGGTGTTGTGTTAAGCGGCATTCCGATGACACCTGTTGAACAAACGATAACGTCGTCAGCAGAAATACCGAGCTTTTCTGCAAGAGCAGCGCAAGTGGCTTCCGCGGTGTGATATCCGTCGGGAGTACAAGCGTTGGCATTCCCGGAATTACAAATCGCAACTCTTGCGGTGCCATTTTCAAGATGGGCTCTTGTTACACCAACCGGGGCAGCGAATACTTTGTTTTTTGTGAAAACACCCGCTGCTGTACACTGTTTATCGGCGAGGATCATCGCAAGATCCAGTTTTGTCGTATTATTACGAATACCTGCGTGAATTCCGTATGCCTTAAATCCGTCGGCAGCGCAAACGCCGCCGCTAATTTCTTTAATATTGTATTTATTATCCATCGCTATACCTCATCTGGAATCAGAATCCAGCAGGAATCATATCAATTCCGCAGCTTTCTTCAACGCCGAAATAAATGTTCATATTCTGAATTGCCTGACCAGCCGCACCCTTGACCATATTATCGATACAAGAGCACAGAATCAGCGTGCCTGTACGCTTATCAACGTGAATTGAGATATCACAGAAATTCGATCGTGTGATATTTCGAATTTGCGCAGAAGATCCAAGTTCTTCAATGCGAACAAACGGTTCATCTTTGTAGAAATTCACATATGCGTCGTGAATTTCTTCGGCAGATACGTTTTCCTTCAGTTTAACATAAATCGTTTCTTCAATTCCACGGTTAACAGGAAGAAGATGAGGAACGAATACGAGATGAATTCTTTCGCCAACTGCCTTGGAAACCGTCTGCTCAATTTCAGGAGTATGTCTGTGTGCACCGACCTTGTAAGCGGATATTGACTCATTTGTTTCCGGATAGTGTGTAGTTTGCGTCAGACTACGTCCGGCACCGGTAACACCGGATTTTGCATCAATGATTATACCGGAAGTTTCCGCATAGCCAAGTTTGAGCACAGGGAAGAGTGCAAGAGCCGCTGCGGTAGGATAACAACCGGGATTGGCAATAATTGCGGCATCTGCAATCTGCTCTCTGAAGAGTTCAGGAAGCGCGTAGACAGCATTCGGATGGAGATCCGGTTTATCAAACGGCTTTTTATACCATTCTTCGTATTCCTCTTCGGATTCAAGTCTGAAGTCTGCGCCGAGGTCAATAAGAAGTTTTCCTTCAGCAACGCATTTTTCAGCTAATGACTCGGAGAGACCATGAGGCAGGGAGGCAAATACGACGTCAGCGTCTTTAATTGCCGTATCGGCATCCGTAAGAGTGGGAAGCGTTGTTTTTTTGAAGTTCGGATATACTTCGGAGATTTCCTTACCTTCGAATGATACGGACGAAAGTCCAACGATGTCTGCATGAGGATGTGTTAAAAGCAGACGAACGAGTTCTGCGCCTGCATATCCCGTTGCGCCAACAATGGCGGCTTTAATTCTTTTTGACATAATATTCACCCGTTAATTATTCATTGATATAATTTCGAAGAAGCTTAATTTGTGTTTCCACAGATTGACGGGACGGACCACCGTACACTGTTCTTGCATTTACACAGTTGTCAAGGTTAACAGCTTCGTACACACCGTCATCAAAGAGAGGAGAGAAGGTTTGATATGTGCTAAGAGCAAGGGATTCAAGATCCGTATTATTTTCGATGCAGTACGCCACAAGTCGACCGCTGACACGGTATGCATCACGGAAAGGAAGACCTTTCTTCACGAGATAATCCGCACAGTCTGTAGCGTTGATAAAACCACCAGATGCCGCTTTTCTGAGTATGTCTTTCTTAACTGTCATTGTGGAGATCATAGAAGTGAACAGTTCAAGACAAATCTTTACGTTATCGATCGCATCAAACGCCGCTTCCTTGTCTTCCTGCATATCTTTGTTATACGCAAGCGGGATTCCTTTCATCACTGTAAGAAGTGTCATCAAGTCCCCGTAAACGCGGCCTGTTTTTCCTCGGACAAGTTCTGCGATGTCCGGATTCTTTTTTTGAGGCATAATCGACGAACCGGTTGAAAAGGCATCATCGAGCTCTATTAACGAAAATTCGCTGGAACACCAGAGAATGATTTCCTCAGAAAAACGTGAGAGGTGCATCATAATGAGGGAAAGGGCAAACAGGAGTTCAAGGAGAAAATCGCGGTCAGAAACGCCGTCAATCGAGTTTTCTGTTACGCCGTCCATTCCAAGAAGATCAGCAACCATAAAGCGGTCGATCGGATATGTTGTAGAGGCAAGTGCGCCTGATCCGAGAGGAGAGATTGCAGCGTGGGAATCGATTTCGGAAAGTCTCGCATCATCACGTAAGAACATTCTTGCATAAGCGAGAACATAATGCGCAAAAGTAACGGGCTGTGCTCTCTGCAAATGCGTATATCCAGCCATTACAGAATCGATGTTTTCTTCAGCAATCTCTGCGATAGTTGTTAAAAGAGATTTGGTAAGAAGTCGCAATTCCGCGATTTCTTTTCTGACATAAAGTCGGATATCAAGCGCGACCTGGTCATTTCTGCTTCTTGCCGTGTGGAGTCTCTTTCCAACGTCACCGATTCTCGCGGTAAGAACTTCTTCTACAAACATATGGATATCTTCTGCAGTCGGGTCAATCGCCAGCTCACCGCTTTCAATATCCTCTTTGATTTTTCGCAGGTTTTCGACGATCAGTTCAGAATCTTCTACTGTGATAATTCCACACTTGCCAAGCATTGTCGCGTGAGCGATTGAACCGAGTATATCCTCGCGAAACATGCGACTGTCAAAGCTGATCGAGGAGTTAAAATCGTTAACACGGACATTTTCGGTTTTCTTGAACCGCGCATCCCACATTTTTGCCATAAGTTTCTCCTTAAATTTTAACGATTGAATAGAACAAAGTTCAGCTTCGGTTTTCCGTTTGAGAAATGAATCAGCACAACGAAATAATATTCCAAGCTGAACTTATATTCTATAAGTCTTTGAAAATTTACTTAATTATTTATTCCAGTTCTTTTCCGCCTGAGCCTTTACCTTGATCGGAAGACCGAAGAGATTGATAAAGCCGGCAGAATCTTTCTGGTTGTAGTCTTCGTCTACGCCAAAGGAAGCTGTCTGTTCATTGTAAAGGGAATAGGGAGATGTTACACCGGCATTGATCATATTACCCTTATAAAGTTTGAGTTTAACGTCACCGGTAACAGTCTTCTGTGTGTCGTCAACGAATGCACCGATTGCTTCGCGGAGAGGAGTGAACCACTGACCGTTATATACAAGTTCTCCGAGTTTCTGAGCAACTATGTTCTTGAAATGAGAAGTTTCTTTATCGAGTGTGATGGTTTCGAGAACGTTGTGTGCTTTATAAAGAATGGATCCGGAGGGAGTTTCGTATACACCACGGCTCTTCATACCAACGAGACGGTTTTCTACGATGTCGAGAAGACCGATACCGTTTGCGCCGCCGATCTTGTTGAGCTTATCGATAAGAGTAACACAATCCATTTCTACGCCGTCAAGAGCTGTCGGAACACCTTTTTCAAAATGAATTGTAACGTATGTAGGTGTATCAGGAGCCATTTCGGGAGAAACGCTGAGTTCAAGGAATTTTTCCTTGTTATACTGCGGTTCGTTTGCGGGATTTTCAAGATCAAGACCTTCATGACTGAGGTGCCAGAGGTTTTTATCCTTGGAATAATTCGTTTCACGGTTGATCTTAAGCGGAATGTTGTGTGCTTCCGCATAGTCGATCTCTTCGTCACGGGACTGAATATCCCAAATTCTCCACGGAGCAATGATCTTCATATCAGGTGCAAACGCCTTGATAGTCAGTTCAAAACGTACCTGGTCGTTTCCTTTACCTGTGCAGCCGTGACAGATTGCATCAGCGCCCTCAGCAAGAGCGATCTCTACAAGGCGTTTTGCAATGCAGGGACGAGCGTGGGATGTGCCGAGAAGATAATCTTCGTATTTTGCATCGGCTTTGAGGCAGGGCCAAATATATTCTTCGATGTATTCTTTGCGGAGGTCTTCAATATAGAGTTTAGATGCACCGGTTTTCAGAGCCTTTTCTTCCAGACCTTCAAGTTCATCTGCCTGACCAACATTACCGGAGACGGCGATAACTTCGCAACCTTCATAGTTTTCTTTCAGCCACGGAATAATAATGGATGTATCAAGACCACCGGAATATGCGAGAACTATTTTCTTTATTTCTTTGCTCATTTTTATTTCCTCACTAAAATATAAATTATTTTTTATGTTGAATATATTATACTACATTTATTTTTATTTTGCAATATGCATCATAAACAAAATAGCATAAATATACAATAAAATATTATAAAAATACACAACAAACGGTGATAACCGGAATGCAAAAGCTATATAATAATGTAATTATCGGGTGTATTGCAGCTTATATGTATATTTTACTTATATTGTTACGGTTATATTGCTAAAAAAACAGAAAAATAAACTTGCATTCTTGTGCAGAAGGGAGAAGAAAAAGAATGGAAATATTCACAAAAATAATTCGATATTTTCTCGTTGTTTTACTGATTTTCGGACTTTACGGAAGGGTTTCGGCAGAGCAACAACGCAACACGGGCAGCAACGAATCTATTTACGATTCCTCAGAGTATTCGGAGGATATTACACCGCCTCGTGGTGATCACTCACCGTGTCCGAAAAAGAAAGATAATACGGTAAATACGACAATGAACACAGGGGTATATAGCTGGTATTGTAAGCACATGAATAATCACGAGCGTCCACCACTTCCCGCAGAAATGAGTTTTATTTCCGATTATGACGGATATTATCTCGGTGCTGATGAGAAAAAAATATATCTGACTTTTGACGCCGGATATGAAAATGGAAATATTGCACGAATCCTCGACGTGTTGAAAAAGGAAAACGTCCCGGCAGCTTTTTTTATTCTTGAGAATCTGGTCACACGTAACAATGATCTTGTGCTCAGAATGGCAAATGAAGGGCATACCGTGTGTAATCATACGGCGTCTCACAAAGACATGACAAAACTTTCTTCAAAAGATGAATTTGCCGCAGAACTCGAGAAAATGGCATCCTTATATTCCGAACGAATCGGCGGAGAACTTAGCATGTTCTATCGTCCACCAGAAGGAAAATTTAACGAAGAAAATCTCAATTGGGCAAAATCTCTGGGTTATAAGACAATTTTTTGGAGTTTTGCCTACGCAGATTGGGATAATAATAAACAAATGGACCCGGAGAGAGCAAAAGAGAAAATACTGGCAGGAACCCATAACGGTGAGGTGATTCTGCTCCACCCGACATCAAAGACAAACGCTGATATACTATCTGATTTGATTAAATCATGGAAAGAGATGGGATATTCGTTCGGTACGCTTGATGAGCTGACGGGGGAACAATGTGATTCTTCAAATAGTTAAAAGAACGCTCGTTGCAATTCTTGTAACAGTCACACTGGCTAGCGTGTCTCTAAACGCTGAGGCTCCGAGCGACGTTGTATATTCGTGGCATTGCAACGATAAAAAAATTGCACTAACCTTTGACGATGGTCCACATCCGTATTATACCGCGGAAATTCTTGAAATTCTTGCGGAATACGATGTAAAGGCGACATTTTTTCTTATTGGAGATAACGTGACACGTCACCCTGAGATTGTAAAAATGGTGTATGAAGAAGGACATGAGATCGGAAACCATACTTTTTCTCACGCTAATCTTAAAAACGCGGATTACGAAACGGTGACACGAGAGATTGGCGAGACAGAAAAAGTTGTATTAAATACGGTAGAATACAAGACGAAACTTCTCAGACCACCGGAGGGATTGTGGGGGGAGAATGTCTGCCGGGCGGCAATCGAGAATCAGTATACTGTTGTTTGCTGGTCGATTGATACGAGGGACTGGGCACATACTCCGGTCGATCGTATGGTAAATTACGTTCTTGGATCTGCCGAAGCCGGCGATATCGTATTGTTTCACGATTTTGTAAGCGGGAAATCACCCACACCCGAAGCTCTGAAAATAATAATCCCCGCGTTGATTGAAGACGGTTACGAACTCGTCACGGTATCTGAACTCATGGGACTGAAATAAAAAATCAAGGCATTTCGGAATAGTCCGTTATGCCTTGGTTTTTGCTTTTATATATTCGGATATTAAAGAATTTGTATCGGAGTATCTGCCGTTTTCATTCGATGAACCAAACACTCCAATAATAAAACGGTACGTTCCGTCATCGTACAGCGAAATGATAGAATAGGAGTCAGGTAAACTTCCTGTTTTCATTCCCTTGATATACTCATTGTAATACTTTGAGGATGGATCAAGCTGTAAATTCGTGTTCGTCCATGTATTGGTATGCCCGCTGGCGTAAACGACATTATCGGATAGGAGACCCACGTATTTCATAATGATTTCGTTTTCCGTTGCCGTTTTTGCAATGATCGCCATATCAGCCGTTGTAGTGTAATGCTCTTCTCCTGCAAATCCGTCCGGTGTCGTAAAATTCGAGTTTGTGCAGCCGAGTTCTCTGGCATAGTCGTTCATTTTCGAGACAAAAGCATCCACGGATTCTCTGGGAGATAAATCCTCATTGTTTGCGATCTTTCTTCCGCACGCCGCCGCAACTGCGTACGCCGCATCATTTCCTGATGGGAGCATCATTCCTTCAATTAGCATCTCAAGAGTAAGTGTATGATGTGGCCGAATAAACGCAGAAGACGAATTTTTTGGCGAAAAATAAACTTCTTCTCCGGGGGTAATTTCCGTTTCAGGCGGCAAAACTTCCAAGGCAAGTAGGGAAGTCAGAAGTTTTGTCGTACTTGCGGGGTAGATAACATCGGAATGATCCGCCGAAAATGAAATATATGTTTCATCTTCCAGATCAAGGATGAATGTCTTGGAACAGGTAAGAGATATCGTCGGAATCATCTCCTCACTGTTACTATATAAAACGCTCTGCCCACAACCGTATAACGAAAAAACAAGAAATAAAACAAAGAAAACTGACAAAAATCGAACGATTTTTTGTGTCATAAAAGCATAATGCCGGCTTTTTCACATTCCTCAAGAGTTTCTGCATCCCAAATAGATGCCTGAACTTCACCGATATGAGCCGTTTGCATCATCAACATGCAAAGACGAGACTGACCGATACCACCACCGATCGTAAGCGGCAACTCATCGTTCAGAAGCATTTTGTGGAAGGGAAGGGAGGCACGATCTTCACAGCCGGAAAGTTTCAGCTGACGTTCGAGAGATTCCGCATCCACGCGAATACCCATAGATGATATTTCAAATGCCATACCAAGAACATCATTCCAAAGAAGGAGGTCTCCGTTGAGTTCCCAATCGTCGTAGTCGGGAGCTCTGCCGTCGTGCTTTTTGCCGCTGCTTAAGGTTTTTCCGATCTTCATAAGGAATGTGGTGGGATGTTCTTTTACATACGTGTTTTCGCGTTCCTTCGGAGTGAGATCGGGGTACATATCCTCAAGCTCCTGAGTGGTAACGAAAGAAACCTCGGGAACAATGGAACATTCAAGCTGCGGGAATTCATATCTCAGTGCATTGTTGGTGGCTACGGTTGCTGCAACGATTTTCCGAACTGTTTGCTTGAGATACTCTTCGGTTCGCATACTTCTATCGATTACTTTTTCCCAGTCCCACTGATCAACGTATATGGAATGGATGTTATCAAGATCTTCGTCACGACGAATAGCGTTCATATCGGTATACAGACCTTTGCCGAGACGAAACTCATAGCGTTTCAAGGCAAGTCGCTTCCATTTTGCGAGAGAATGAACGATAACTGCTTCTTCACCGATGGCGGGAATAAAGAAATTAACGGGATGTTCGATTCCGTTTAAGTTATCGTTCAGACCGGAATTTTCCTGCACAAAAAGAGGTGCCGAGACACGTCTGAGATTTAATTCGATGGCTAAATTCATCTGGAACGTTCGTTTAATATAGTCAATCGCACGCTGTGTTTCGTAAACGGATAAGCGCGGACGATAGTTCTCTGGAATAGTGATCATAGATTCCTCCAAAGGATATTCAGGATAATAATATTACTCTTTATTTTACCACAAATCCTATCAATGTGTCAAGTAAGGATGGGAATATTTCCTTATATTTAAAGATAACAAAAGAATACGGGAGCTTTTCCCGTATTCTTTTGTTATCGTCTTAATTTATTTTACCGTAATTTTTCCTACTGTGTACCATCTGCCATCAAATTCAGCATCGGTTGCAAAATAGATCGTTTTTACCGTATCGTTGTAGATGGAAATCTGAACATCATAATCGCCTTTTTCAAAATCAGACGGAATCGCACATTCAAAGGTTTCTGTGAATTTTCCGGGCATCCATTTTTTAATATCAACATTCGTTACTACTGTACACTCATTTTTACCAATCAAGCGCACAAAGAGAGGGCTGTCGTGATACGTAGGAGCAACCCCGACGTTTTCTCCGCATAACGTCAGCGAGATTTTTTCACCTGCTGTGCAGAAATCGGGCGTTTCAAACGTATGAATGGTGAAATGATAACCCATTTTAGAAAGCCAATACTTGGTTTTTTCTTCCCAGTCGTAGGGAATCGGAATGGACTTCGGGTTAAATGAGGAAATATGCCACTCAAGAGTTTTTTCGATAATATAATCATAGTCCCAACCTTGACGCTGCCATTCACAGAGCCACCAGAAAG
>JAZRNC010000101.1:0-11579 GCA_045647965.1 Eubacteriales bacterium
CCAAACAGTGCTACACTCAGTGCGCTGACGACTCGGTCGGGGAGAAGATTTCCCGCAATCACGCCAAGCGCCGTACCGATCGACCACCCCGGAAGCGCCATCGCCATCGCACCGTACGAATAATTCGGATCAATGTATCCATTTCGTGCGATATTGATACCAAAAAGCTCGTCCGTCACGTCATATCCGATCAAAAAACGATGGATCAGTGGTGTATCGGGGGAAAATTTCTGGCTCAGCGCACAGCTCATCAGAAAATACCGCGCATTCGTAACCAGCGTCACGAAAACGATCTCCACATACGCGGCATCCGCGGCAATGATCGTAAATCCGGCGTATTCACCGGCGGAAGCGTTATTCAAAAGGCTGACGAGGAATCCCTCAAAGGCGCCAAGCCCTGCGTTCCGCGCGGCAATTCCCAGCGAAAACGATACCGCAAGATAACCGATGCCGATCGGAAGGCCATCACGGATCCCCTCGCGAAATACACTGCGTCGGAATCCGAACCTCTTCTTTTGGATATGATTCATAATCGTCCCTTCCAATTCCTATCCTAATTTTCGGAACTCAAGCTCTATCTTCTGCAATCTCACGGGCAAGGGCGAGCGCGTCGTCAATGTGTTCACAGAAATACTTCTCTCCGATCTCAGCGAAAAGTCCTTCTTTTTTCATCGCTGCGAGCGGCTGTTTATTTACGTGAGAGAATACGACACAGATTCCGTTTTCTCTGCATTTTTCGCACAGGTCGTGCAAAGCGTTCATCGCGGTAGCATCGATCGCCGATACACTTCTCATACGCAGAACGATACATTTTGCGCCGTCACGGATACCGATATCTGCAATTTTATCGGTGGCACCAAAGAACAGAGGACCGTTTAATTCATATACACTGACACCAGTCGGAAGATCGATCAGTTTCTCGGAGTCATCCTCGTCACGTCCGACCCAGCCGCGAATTTCCACCTCGTCACTCATTCTCTTCATAAACAGCACACACGCAAGAACGATACCCACAACGATCGCTACCACAAGGTCAAACACCACCGTAAGCACGAAGGTCGTAACGAGCACAACGATATCGCTGAGAGGTGCTGTTTTGCAGAGACGGACGAACGGTCTCCACTGGCACATATTGTACGCAACGACGAACAATACGGCTGCGATCACGGGCATTGGGATCAGCGCCGCGTACGGCATCAGAAGCACGAGTGTGAGAAGAAGCACAAGCGCGTGAACCATACCGGCAATCGGCGTTCTGCCTCCGTTTTTGATATTAGCAGCGGTTCTGGCAATTGCACCGGTAGCAGGAATTCCGCCGAACAGCGCAGAGCCGATGTTACCGATTCCCTGCGCCACAAGCTCCGCGTTGGAACGATGCTTACTGTTTGTCATACCGTCGGCAACGACGCAGGAGAGCAGCGACTCAATCGCCGCAAGGATCGCGATGGTAAACGCATTCGGTATAACCGCGCGAACAAGCTCTGCATCAAACGACGGCATACGGAACGCGGGCAGCTTACTGCTTACGGTATAGAGATCCCCAATTGTGTTTACGTTGAGATCTGCCACCTGAACGAGCGCACTTCCCACAAGCACGGCAACGAGAGAGGCGGGGATCTTATTCAAATATTTGATCTTCGGCCAAACGATGAGGATAACAAGGCTGAGCACACCGACGAGTACCGCCCATCCGTTGATCGTGGCGATATTTTCGATAAATGCTTCCAGTTTTTCCATCGTTTCAATGGGTTTTACCCCCGAGGGATATGTAAGTCCAAAGAAATCCTTGAACTGACCGATCAGAATCGTTACGGCAATACCCGCTGTAAATCCCGTCGTAATGGTAAAGGGAATGAATTTTATCAGTTTTCCAAGTTTTAAAATTCCCATCAGAATAAGGATCACACCCGCCATCACGGTCGCGAGGATGAGACCATCCATACCGTGCACGGCAACGATTCCTGCCACGATGGTAGCAAATGCCGCCGTCGGACCTGCGATCTGAACGCGGCTTCCTCCGAAGAACGAGATCAGAAATCCGGCAACGATCGCGGTATATAACCCCTCCTCCGGACCAACGCCCGACGCGAGCGCCAGCGCAATGGACAAAGGAAGCGCGATAATTGCTACGATGATTCCAGCGATAACATCACTGAGAAGCTGTTTTCCGTTATACCCTTTCAGGGACGAAAACAGCATTGGTTGTAAGTCTTTCATAATTCCTCCTAAAATAACTATTAAGTTTAGTATAGCACCGCACGCGAATTCTGTCAATTGATTATACGACGGATTTTCGGACAAAAAAAATCATTTTTTTATAAATTTTCTCAATATCTTTCTTGAAAAAAAAAAGGTATTCTGCTACAATTAAATATATATTCTTAGTATACATACTGTAATGATCTTTGGGGTAACGATATGACCAATCTGCAAGAATTTAAATGCCCGTGCTGCGGCGGTTCGATTGAATTCAACAGCAAAAACCAAAATATGAAATGTCCGTATTGCGATACGGAGTTTGAAATCGATGCTCTGCGCGATCTGGAAGAGGAAATTGAACAAGAAAAAAATGTCGAAGATGACGTCCACTGGGACACAACGGCAGGCGGCACGTGGGCAAATGGAGAAGCCGACGGCATTTCCGTCTACATCTGTGCATCCTGTGCCGGTGAGATCGTCGGAGATGACACTCTTTCTGCCACACAGTGTCCGTTCTGCGGCAATCCCGTGATTATAAAGGGGAATTTTGCGGGAGAACTGCGTCCCGACCTTGTTCTGCCGTTCAAGCTTGACAAAAAAGCCGCCAAAGAGGGACTCGAGCGTCATCTGCACGGCAAGAAACTCCTCCCGAAAATCTTCAAAGATCAGAATCACATCGACGAGATCCGTGGGATCTACGTACCGTTCTGGTTGTTTGATGCCGATGCGGAGGGAGACATACGATACAAAGCCACGAGGGTCCGTCACTGGAGCGACCGCAACTACCGTTACACGGAAACGTCGTATTTCTCCGTTCGCCGCGCCGGACGCCTTTCGTTTGAAAACATTCCCGTGGACGGATCCGAAAAGATACCAAACGATCTGATGGAGTCGATCGAACCGTTTGATTACTCCTCCGCCGTCGATTTCGAAACGGCGTATCTGTCGGGATTTTTCGCCGATAAGTACGACGTCAGCGCCGACGAGAGTATTCCTCGCGCCACCGAGCGAGTCAAACGCAGTACCGAAACCGCTTTTGCCGATACGATACACGGCTACTCCTCCGTGATCCCCGAATCCAGCCATATCTCCCTACATAAAGGCAGCACCAAATACGCGCTCTGTCCCGTATGGATCTTAAACACCACATGGAACGGACAGAGGTACACATTTGCAATGAACGGCCAAACGGGAAAATTCGTTGGTGATCTGCCCGTTGACAACGCGGCATATTGGCGCACGTTCGGCATCATCGGCGCACTTGCCTCTGCCGTCAGCTTCGCTTTCTTATATTTCTTCTTACAGTGAGGTCCTATGAAATACAGATTGAAAATCACCGTACTCTCTCTTGTTTTGTTCGTATGTCTCTCCTTTTCCGTCTCTGCCGCCTCTCCTCTGCTCGTCGATAACGCAGAACTGCTCACCGACACGGAAGCCTCGCAAGTACTCTCCTTTCTCACCGAAGCCTCCGATACGCTCGATTACGATGTCGTAATCCTCACAGAGCAATCCACGGACGGCATCGACGCGGAGCAATACGCCGACGATTTCTTCGACACAAACGGCTACGGTCGCGGTTCATCCTACGACGGCGTTTTACTCCTTCTCGTGATGGATGAGGGCGAATGGGTCGTTTCCACATCGGGCGATGCGATAGACACTCTCCCCACGCATATGATCGATTCGATTATGGATTCCGTTATTCCAGCGCTCCGCCGAGATGATTTCGTGCGTGCCTTCGCCGATTTCTCGACTCTTGTGTGCGATGCAGTACAGAACGACGGTTTCTTGTTTCTCCCCGATTACGAATATGACGCAGACTACGACGATTACGATGAGTACGCCGAGGGCGAGCCCCCTATCTTCACACTCATTGTGATCTCTCTCGTAATCGGTGTCATCGTTGCCGCGATCATCACCGGTGCGATGAAAAGCCAGCTCAAATCCGTTCGCCCCGCCGCCGACGCAAGATTTTACACAAAAAAAGACAGCTTACAGATCACCGCCAGCAGCGACCGCTTCCTCTATCGGAACGTGATCCGCACAGCCCGCCAAAACTCCTCCGATCGTAACGGAAAAAGCGGGGGGATTCGCATCAGTTCCTCCGGAAGAAGCCACGGCGGCTCACGCGGTCGGTTCTGACAAGCACCTACGATAACGAGGGCATTATGCATTCTATCGAAAAAATGGACGAATTTTTCGCTGCAAGGGTTGCCTCCTACGACGAGCATATGCTGCAAAACGTGGAGGGATGCAAAAACGGGTACGTCAAAATGGCGGAAATTCTCCCCTTGGACACGGAAACACTTCTTGATCTCGGTTGCGGCACGGGACTGGAGCTCGATCGCATTTTCGAAAAACTCCCCACCCTTTCGGTCACGGGGATCGACCTCACGGCAGAGATGCTGCAGGAACTCCAAAAAAAGCACCCGAACAAAGATCTGCGCCTGATCCACGGAGACTATTTCACCGTGGATTTGGGGTTGGAAGAGTTCGACGCCGCCGTTTCGTTTCAAACGATGCATCATTTTACCCACGCGAGAAAAACCGAACTGTACGAGCGGTTATACCACGCCATCAAACCGGGTGGTATGTATATCGAGGGCGACTATATGGTGCTCACCGAGGAAGAAGAATCGTATTATTTCAGCGAATACGCCCGGCTAATGGCTGAAACCAATGCGTCCACCGATACGTTCTACCACTATGACACTCCCTGCACCGTGGATAATCAGATCCGTATGCTGATAACCGCCGGTTTTTCCCCCGTGGAAGTCGTGTTCCGCGAGGGTAACACCACGATCCTCATAGCAAAAAAATAACCAAAACTCCTACCGTTTCCCACGAAAGTGGCGAGATGATAGGAGTTTTTTCCATAGGAAACAAATGTTTTTTTCGGGAAATTCCCGCTTCCGTGGAAGAATCTTCGATAAATGCTTGACTATTTTCAGAAAATGGTATATAATTATTATGTATATATATGTGTATCCCCCAGCGTAACAAAAAATCGTGTAAAGGAAAGATACATTGTTATGAATTTCAAACGATTGTGCGCCGCAGGATTGTCAGCTGTTCTATCCGTGATGATGCTCACAACTCCTGTTCACGCAGCCATCAAGCTGATTGGCGCCGCCAATATCTACTCCCTCCCTACCGTGGGTTCCAAAGTAACTGTCGGTATGTCCCTCTCGGAAAACGAAGCGGCTAACCGCCTTTACTTCCTCGGAATGATTACGGGAAGCGGAACGAACGTCAACGGTTCGATCGACTTCGGTCTCAACCGCGGTCTCAACCGTCTGGACTCCACCGTTCTTGCCGTAAGAATGCTCGGCGAAGAGGAAGTTGCGCTCACAAAAAAGTACGAACATCCCTTTACTGACGTTCCGGATTGGGGTTCTCCGTATGTAGGCTACATTTACCATTGCGGTCTGCTCGGTGACATTCAGGGAACCGAATTCCAACCCAAAGAACCGGAAAATCTCAACCGTTTTATGAGCTATATGCTCTACGCGCTCGGTTATCGCATCGACAAATCCGATTACTCCACTCCCGTGGCGGCTGACTACTCGCGTGGAATAGGCATCTGTCATATTGATAACGACGAGCCTCTCACAAGAGGTAAAGCCTTCCTAGCAATGTACGACACGCTCCGTTCTACCGTGAAAGATTCCGGCAGAGTGTGTTCCGACGTTCTCGTGGAAAAGGGTGCGATCTCTTACCAGGATGCTGTGTTCCTTCTCTGGAGCTACAGCCAGGAGGAAACCGACGAATACCTCCGCGCCGTTGGCTACAACTGCCAGTGGATCATCCCGAACGGACTTTACAAAATTACCTCCACCTCGAATGATCAATTACTCAACGCTGCATTCGACGGTATGGACAACGACTACGAAGGTGTTGGCGTTACTCTCTGGCAGGATACCAGCGACATCACCCAAACCTTCCGTCTTGAGAGAACCGCACGTGGTACGTACTACATTTATTCCGCCGCATCCAGGCACGGCTGGGGTCGTGTTATCGGAGCAAACAACGCAGGTAGCGCCGGTCTGTACGGTTCTACCACTCAAAACGCGATGGAATTTTACATCAACGGTTCCGCAGACGGCACGTGGCAGATTATCTCCGCAAAAGATTCGACGATGTACCTCTGTTCCGAGGCTGAAGCCAAAAACGGTGCTGCCGTAAAGCTTGACAACTCGGAAAAAGCCAAAAATCAGCATTGGACGTTCGAACGCCAGGGTGTGCTTAACGAAAACGGTGAAGAACTCGCGATTTTCGTTTCCGAATCCCTTCTCGTAACGCAGGGCGCGTTCGACACCTATTCGCACCAGAAGCAAAATGCGCTTGACATCGTACCGATTGAAGGAGCGATCCGTGCTCCGTTCAACGCTACCGTCATTCGTCTCCATCCCACTTACAATGCCTGCAACGCTGTTTGGATCCAGAGCACGAACAAAGTTCGCTTTGCTGACGGTTCTTACGATTATATGACTGCGTGCTTCCTGCACGACGACGATATTTCCGATCTATACGTTGGTATGCCTCTGATTCAGGGTGAATACTTCTATGACAGCGGTACGTTCGGTGTTTCCTCCGGTAAGCACGTACATATGTCCGTCTATCGCGGTCAATACAACACCTCGATGCGTATCGGCTCAGGTACGCTGAACGTGGAAGATGCGCTGTTCATTCCCAACGACACGTACATCTACCAGCCGTACGGTCTTGAGTGGAATTTGATCAGTTACACACCTGCATCGAAATAATTCAAAACAAATTCAGACAAAGTAAAATCCCATATCACTCGGTGTAAACCGCTTGTGATATGGGATTTATTTTGTTTGTGAAATTTCCAATCAGCTCTACTCAATCGTGCAGTAAAAAGTCGCAGAGCATCGTGGAGCGAACGATTTGTCGATCGTTTGCCACCATTTGCTCAAGTACCGCGGTTTTTCCGACGAGGATCACCATTTTTGCCGCGCGTGTCACCGCCGTATACAGCAGATTTCGCGTAAGAAGCATCGGTGCACAGGAGTACAATGGAATAATGACAACGGGATATTCGCTCCCCTGGCTCTTATGAACCGTGATCGCATATGCGTGGTCAAGCTCGTCAAGTTTTACGGAATCAAACGTACAGATCCGTTCGTCAAACCGCACCTCCATCGTTCCTTCCTCCGCATTGATGCTCTCGATCACGCCAATATCCCCGTTGAAAACGCCCAATCCTTCAACGTCGTTGTCCGTGTGCCACTCGATCGTGTAGTTGTTCTTCGTCTGCATCACGCGATCACCGACGCGCATAATCATACTGCGGGATTTTCGCTCATCCTTCGTCGCGGACGGCGGGTTTAGCGCCTCCTGCAAATACTGATTGAGCATCTCCGTCCCCGACACTCCTTTACGGGATGGAGTAAGAATTTGAATATTCGGTACAATGTGTGCTCCGTACGAACGCGGAAGTCGGTTTTTCACGAGATCCACAACCGTTTGAGCAATTGATTCCTCATTTTCTCTCTTCAGGAAGAAAAAATCGGCATCGCGTCGGTCAACAATCGGCATTTTGCCGTCGTGAATGCGATGTGCGTTGGAAATGATCAAACTCTCCTCAGCCTGACGGAAGATCTCCGTTAAGCGAACGACGGTGAATTTTTCCGAAGCAATAATATCCCCCAGCACGTTCCCAGCCCCGACAGACGGAAGCTGATCCGCGTCACCGATAAGGACGAGCCGCATCCCGTTTTTCATCGCACGAAGAAGGGATTCCATCAGCGCCGCATCGATCATCGACGCCTCGTCAATGATGAGAACGTCCGCATCCAGCGAATTGTTCTCGTTTCTCAGAAATTTTCTGCCGCTTTCGTCGGAAAAATCCATCTCAAGCAAACGGTGAATGGTTTTTGCCTCGTGCGACGTCGCTTCACTCATTCGTTTGGCGGCACGTCCCGTCGGAGCCGCGAGAGCCACCTCATAATCGAGCGACGTAAAAATGGAAATGAGCCCTTTGATGATCGTCGTTTTTCCCGTTCCGGGTCCGCCGGTCAGCACCATGAACCCTTCCGACAGCGCACTGTAAAGGGCCTGACGCTGGGCAGGTGCAAACTCGATGCCGGACTGTCTCTCGCATTTTTCAATCATCAGCGACATATCCCGCGAGTCGAGACGGGCGCAATACGAATTGATCGTTTTTAGCTTTGCGGCAATGTACGTTTCCGCGTGATACAGATACGGCTCAAAAATGTAACGTACCCCGTTTTTTTGCACCGATACGACGGACAACAGTTCCGCCGAGCGATCAATTGCCTTCGCAACTGTTCCGACGTACTCCTTGTTCCCTTCAAACAACAATTCCACCGTACACCGAACGAGCTCGTCGAACGGAATGCAGGTGTGACCGGACCGCGCGGCCTCTTGTCTCAGCACGTAGATTGCACCGTGCATAATTCGTTCGGGTGAATCCGCGGGCATCCCCAGATTCATCGCGATCATATCCGCCCTTGTGAAACTGATTCCGTAGAAATCCTCGCACAGTCGGTACGGATTCTTTTTAATGCGATCTACCGCCGCGCCACCCCATTTTTTGTAGATATTCATACACATTTGCGGAGTAAAATAGTCGTGGCAAAACATCATAACCGTTCTCGCGCCGGAGATGGATTTGAAGTTTTCGGAAATATTCGCCGCTTTCTTCGGTGTGATACCCGGAATCTCGCAGAGCCAATCCGGATGAGATTCAATAACGGTTAGTGAATCCGTTCCGTACATTTCCACGATTTTCTGCGCGGTTTTTGGGCCAATTCCCTTGATCGCCCCGGAAGCAAGGTACCGTAGAATATCTCCGGTATCTTCCGGAAGTTTTTTTTCGTAACTCTCTACCTTAAACTGCATCCCATACGTTGGGTGATTCACCCATTTGCCGACAGCGGTGATTTTATCCCCTTCGGTAAGGTACGGAATAATGCCGTTTAGCACCACGGGCGCGCCGTCCGTATCTTCAATCTCGCAGACGACATACCCGTTATCCTCATTCTGATAAATAATGGAATCTACGATCCCGGAAACGAAGTCCTTATCCTGTTGTGTGTTATTCATTGTAGTCCCCGTTTCATTTTTAACACTATTTCTTTTATTATATACCAATAAGCTTCGTCAAGTCAAGCGGATATCTTTAATAATTGCCTCTCCCAAGAAAAAGAACCGCCCCTCGAGTCAGTGGCATAAAAACAAGCCGAAAATCGGTTGATTTACGGCTTATTTTATAGCATTATCAGACTATGCGAAACAATTTATATGCGGCAATTATTCAAGATCCACCGTAACGTTAACACCCGGCTGGATGTCGTAGTTTCCAACGTGACGGATGCTGATGTTCGCGTTGCCTTCGATGATGTTGTCGCTGAACACGACCTTTTCAAAGTTGTCGAACACTGCCGCAAGCTCGGTAAATTCGGGAACCATCGTAAAGCGGTTGCCCGTGACGGTGAGATTTTTGTGGAAGTATCTTCCTTCCTCAACGGCTTCACGGGGTTTACCGGAAATACAAGCCTCACCCCAGCCCGTATATTTGCAACGGTCAAAGTGGTTTGCACGTATTGTAACGTCGTTCGTAGCGCCGGATTCGTACCAATAAACACCATCCGATTCAAAATAAATACCGGTTCCTGTGGAATGGAAATAGTTGTTTTCGATCAGTACCTTTCCTCGTGCAGCCACAAGCATACTGCGCGCACGGTTTTCGCTGATACGGTTGTTGCGGAAGATAAGATCGGCAGTGTGGCTGATATTCTCTACGGCATGGCCTACTTCGATATCATCGGTATCTTCGCAAAGCACAAGGCGTGTGATATCGATGTTGAGGTATTCCACTTCCTTAATTGTTTTTTCGGTAAGAGGGAGCAGAGTATTTCTCGGAAGTATACGAATGCGATCCCCCGGCTTGTAGATGCGGAGTCCCTTTGCTTCCTCATGCATAAGTCGCACAAAAAGCTCGTTCTTAGTCTTCGCAGCAATAGCGGTGTAGAATCCGTGGATATTCAGTGCATCGTCAAGCTGTCCCTCAAAGGTGCAGTTTTCAACAAGAACAGTACCTGAGCAGTTGACGAAATGAGTTGCATCGGCATTGGCGCTGTAGAGCTGATCGCCTCTGCGCTTTGTGTTGAAATTATTAAGATGTACGTTTTCGCACACCTGCGCGATGAGTCCCATACCGTAGCAGGAGTGGATCGTGATATTTTCAAAAGAGAGATCGCTGCTGTCCTGGCAGAATACCGCCGATGCGTAACGCTGCGCGCCGTTCATAATTATGATACGTCCTACCGGCGGATAACGCGTTATATCAAATACACGGAGAGTACCGTCCTCAAGCTTTTCATAGCGAAGCTGCGTGGGATCGCCGAAAGATTTGGACATAAGACCGTGTGCAAATTCACCGACCTCGGGATCGTATTCTACATAGGTTTGCATGGGAGTGAACGTATTATTGTATGCCGGAGAGAACAGTTCTCCCTTACGGACGAAAAACTCGTCCTTTCCATACATCGGTTCAAGGTCGTTAAAGCCGTCACCGTGTGCCACTACCTTTGCTTGCATAAAAAGTGTATGGGGATTTTCCATCACCGCATTTTTTACCGTCACACGCTTTGAATTGTTGATGGCGATGCCGGTAATCTTCCCGGAAATCGACAACATTGCACCGCAGAAGTCCAGTTCGATATCCTCTGCATCCTCGATGAGAATTCCGAGGCGCTTGGGAGTGTAGTGACCGTGATTTGACATACGGAAATCACGTTCGAGACACATTTCCGCAGTGATCTCATAGCGCTCCGAGTCAAAGATAACCTTTACGCCCTTCGCCCCCTTAAGATCGCATGAAAGCCGGTTCAAATCGTATGTCGTGCCAAGCCCGGTTTGATATTCGCTGAATTTTATCGTTTTCATTTTTGTCCTCCTTTATCTGAAGGTTTTAAGATTTAATTTTCTTATTTACACGTCTGCCGACTGACTCAAAAGCGAAACGCCGCCTTGATATCTTCGGCAATATCGATCTTTTCCCACGGCACGTCGATATCTTCTCTTCCCATATGACCGTAAGAAGCGAGCTTTGCGTAGATCGGACGGCGGAGATCAAAACGCTTAATGATAGCCGCGGGACGCATATCTACGTTTGCCAGAATGTAGTCGGAAAGAAGGGAATCATCAACCTTTCCCGTGCCGAACGTATCAAGAAGAACGGAAACGGGGCGAGCCACACCGATTGCGTATGCAATCTGAACTTCACAACGGCTTGCCACACCGGATGCCACAATATTCTTCGCGATATATCTTGCCATATAGGAAGCGGAACGGTCTACTTTTGTCGGGTCCTTACCGGAGAAAGCACC
>JAZRNC010000102.1:0-2048 GCA_045647965.1 Eubacteriales bacterium
TCTATTATTATGTTTTTAGCTGCAATGATTTTTGTGGGAATGGGAATTGCAATATACAGAGGCAAAACAGATTTGATTCACGATTACCACCAAATGAAACCTGCTAAGAAAAGTCAATAGGAAAAAGCAAAAAAGTTAAACTTTTTTCAAGGAAAAATAAGCATGGCAAAAAGAGCGGAGAAAAGCGAAAATTTTTCGCCGCTCAATAAAAGAGAGTGTAACGGTTAAATAGAACTGCCGAAAATCAGCTCTGAATGAATGGCATCATAAACTTCAGAGACTCTGCCGTAATACACGCGAAGGAATTTGTTAAGCCCTGCAATCATCGCTTCTTTTGCGCATTTACCTTCAGAACGCTTCTTTTGAATGAAGTCATAGACAGCATCCCCTTCCGGTTTGTGCTGGATAAGACTTAGCATAATCTCAAAGCCGGTCTTGCGCAGATAGCTGTTGCCTCGTTTGGATATATGCCGTTCGACTGCATTGAAAGTCCCCGATTGGTAAGGCGGCGCATCGATCCCGGCATAAGCGATCAGCGAATGCTTGTTGCGAAAGCGGCGAACATCTCCGATCTCGGCAATAATGCGAGGTGCAAGCGTATCTCCGATACAAGGCATTTCCCGTACAACAGTATATTCGGGCAAGGACTTGCAAAGAGCCTGCATTTGTGCTATAATGGTGTCACGGGTCATTTCAATTTGATGAATTACCCGCACTGCTTCCGTAACCACGACCTTAGTGACGGGTGAGTTCGGAAGTACAGGGATACCGTTTTGAGCTACGGCAAGGATCTCGCTTGCTAAACGTTCGTACACACGGTATCCCTGTTTTTTTGCCCATTTGCAGTAATCGGTTGTAAATCGCTTCTCCCCCATTTCAAGGATGTGACCATAATGCCAATAACGGGCAACAAAGTCTGTGAGCTTGTGGTTACTTGCACTGTCGCTCATCAGATCGCCGATTCCGGGCATTACCTGATCCAAAAGATTGCTCAGATTTACCTTGGCTTTTACAAGCATGGACACGGTTTGGTAATACTGCCGTGCCAACAGTTTCAGTTCTCTGTATGTATCTTCGGTCGGCTTTACCGGAAGAAGCTCCCTCCAGTATGTAAGTCCGTAAGATGCAATACGAACTGAATCGATCCTGTCGGTTTTAGCCCTGCGAATACTTTGGGCACAATACTTCTTCATTCGCAGTGCATTGACCGTACAAACAAAGATACCGTTCTCAACAAGCAGTGTAACCACAGGCCAGTGGTAGTGTCCGGTATCTTCCAGAACGACTCGTACCTCCTCGGTGTAACTCCCAATGAGACGAACAAGTGAGAGAATACCTTCCATTGTGTGCAGCATTTCAAACGGTGGTTCTAAAACCTCACCGCCCGGCTTCATCACACAGACCGTACTCTTTCCCTTTGATACGTCGATTCCGACGCTGATCATTTGCATTCCTTCTTTCCTGATGTGATATGTAATGATTCCGCACAGAGCTTATTACGATTCATTTTGGTTAGTGACACGAACGCATTCTTCTTTATGGTGTCAATCTTCAAGAAGAATGGAACAACCTGCTTAATCGAATCTTTATAATAAGAAGGCGGCTGACTCTTTCATCTGCGAACGCGAAGTTCTAAGGAACGACCGTCAGACCATTACCTTCTCATTATAACAAAATAAGCATAGTCTGTAAATCCCGCCGTGGTACCGGCTACTGACTACGCTAATATTGTACCAAAGGAACAACACCATGAAACAAGCAAAGAAAACACGAAATACCGCAGCTCTGCTGGCCCTGCTGCTCCTCGGCGCATCCTGTATTGCTTCCTGCGGCGACGCACAAAGCGAAAACCAGCCTGTTGTCACCGAAGCGGATACAGCCGCTGTGACAGAAGCGGTCGTGGAAGAGGACCCGTATGCAACCATTCTCGACGCGATTCCCGAAGGAACCGACTATGCGGGCAAGCAGATTCGTATGCGTATCAATACGTTTGACCAGACGCAGTACGATTCGGAGCTGTTCATGAAGGGTCCGGACGAGGCAGATGG
>JAZRNC010000103.1:0-2854 GCA_045647965.1 Eubacteriales bacterium
TCTCTCCCAAAACACACCAATCCAATAAGCAAAAGCGGCAGGTTTATAAAAAAAATGACACCGCCGCTGTTGACTTCGGGATAATAATGCGACACCATAACGGCAATTCCCGACACTCCCCCGGGAGATAGTCCCGCAGGCTTTATAAACCATTCAAAACCGATAGCAAATACGGCGCATCCCGCAGCAATACAACTGTATCTCTGAAAGGTATTTTTAAATTTCATAGTTTCCATCCTCTATTTTTTACAGTATTTACTTGAAATCTGCTCAATATACCGTTATAATAGATTTAGATGATAATTCATCGCAAAAAGTTTTTTGAATACCGTATGCGAAATATGTCATTTTTATGGCATATCTATCTTAAACATAAAAATAAAAAAGGAACAATCATATGTATCTTCATCCTTCTGTCAGTACCGATAAGGTACTCAATATGCTGCAACAGCTTAGAATAAACGGCACGGAGCTGCATCAATTTTCTATGTATTGCCACGGTGAGAAAATGGTAGAAATTGCACCATTCCCCTATTCCTGTAAGGATAAGCGCCGTGTCAATTCCGTCAGTAAAACCTTCACTTCCACAGCAGTGGGGATTTGTTTCGATAAAGGACTTTTAAAACCTTCGGATAAGCTTATCTCCTTTTTCCCCGAGGAAATGACAAAAAATGCTGATGAAAAGGTAAAAGATCTCACTATCCACGACCTGCTTACTATGAGCACCGGAATAGCGGATACTATGCCCGACTATGTAGCACTCCCCAATATCCTTGAAGCATATTTTTCCAATCCGCACGAAGCGTTGACCAAGGAATTCCATTACAGTAACTTATCCACATTTATGCTTTCGGCGGTTGTTACTCAGGTCACCAAGCAAACCGTACTGTCCCTCTTACAAAAAGAGATCTTCCCCACCCTTGGCGTTACCGAAACCAGTTGGCCTTCCCTCAATGGCATCACAGAGGGAGCCGCAGGCTTGCGCGTTAGTGCCGATGACATTGCCAAGCATATGCAGATCTATCTTGAAGGAGGCACCTACCACGGCAAACGACTTCTTTCCAAAGAATGGGTAGATATGGCAACCAAAGAACAGGTTTCGACGAAAGACGACAATCCGTTCCAGTGGTGGACAAAAGGTTACGGATACCAAATGTGGCTCAATAAAGAAGACGGTTACCGTGCCTGTGGTGCTATGGGGCAATACGGTTACGTTTTCCCCTCGCTGGACATCGTAGTCGGCGAAGAAGCACTTGTGGGTAAGCTCGATGAAACCGACGATATTTATTACAATTTCTGTTCCGATTTCACCGGTGAATCGACCGTTTCCATCGAAGAATTGGAAACTTATATAAATTCAATGTATACCCCTAAAAAGGGAGATGTTTCTTCCTTCGTAGGATTCGACCGTACCGTAATCTTCGATAAAAACCCCATGGGACTTACCCTTGCTACCCTTCGCAAATCGGGAAATACAGTTGAGATGGAGCTTTCGGATGGAGAATATAACCAAACGCTTCGCTTCGGCATCGATCACTGGGAAGAGAACAAGTTTTTCTCCCATCATTTCCGTCCGGAACTGTATGTTATCTCGATTCCTCGTTGGGATATTGCCCATTTTGTCGCAAGCTGCACTTGTAATGAGAAAGGGGATCTTGAGGTATTGCTCCGTTTCCGCGACTGTGCCTTCTGCTATCCTATGACTATCCATGCCGGAGAAGAGGTTTCCATTCATTTCAACACAATTAATCTCCCCCCGAATGCTAACCATATTACAGGACATTTCGCGGAATAATCTTTGTTTTTTTAATATGGCAAGTAATGTTCCGCTATAATAGCTTGGATGATAATTCGTAATCAGAAAGAGATTTTTTAATGACTAAGGCAAAAATTGGTTTTTTTGATTCTGGAATCGGCGGCATCTCCGTAATGGCGTATGCCCGTTATCTACTTCCGATGGAAGATTTTATCTATTACGCCGATACTAAACACGTCCCATACGGAACAAAAACGAGAGAACAAATTATTGATTATTCGATAAGAGCCGTCGATTATTTGATCGATCGGGGAGCTTCCATTGTTGTCGTTGCCTGTAACACCGCAACGAGTATGGCTATCGAAACACTGCGCAAGCGGTATTCGATCCCCATCGTCGGTATGGAACCCGCGGTGAAGCCCGCATCTCTCACCTATCGGGGCGACAATATACTCATCTGCGCTACCCCCGTAACGATTGCCGGTGAGAAGCTTCACGCACTGATCGAGCGCAGTTTCTCACGTCACCTCGGGTCAGCTCCTACTCTCGTCGCCCTACCGGGACTTGTGGAATTTGCGGAAAAAGGAGATTTCGATTCAAAAACCATTGACTCGTACCTCTCCTCCGTACTTGATCTCTCGAAAAAATACGATGCTGTTGTTCTTGGATGTACGCATTTTACGTATTTTAGCAGTAGTTTCCGCCGCCTTCTCGGTGATGTGGATTTGATCGACGGTACACGCGGAACGGTAAATCAGATGATACGTTTACTCCGTGAACACGGCTTTACACCGAAAACAGAGGGAATCGGGTCGGTCGAATATATTCGATCCGGAGAAGTAGTAACCGACAAATCCGTCATTTCCTTTTTTGATGAATTGTCCTCCCGCGCTCTGGATTTGTTATAAGATTCACCGTCAGAGATTTGGATATATTAGCGCACATTTCTTGACATTTCCGCAGAAAAGTGATATAATAATTTCATTACATAAAAATAAGGGAGTATGATTACTATGCGTACAACACCTCCGGAAGGTATGAACGATTTTCTTCCCGCAGAAACCGAACTGCGTGATACTTTGATGCAGAATATCGTTG
>JAZRNC010000104.1:0-8717 GCA_045647965.1 Eubacteriales bacterium
TGCAAATCTGAGAAGACAGCAAATTCACAACATCATTACCATAAGGTTCAGCCGTTTTATTGGAGTAAAGGGGAATGGTTCGTTCCATCACATTCATAGTTGCCAATTCCTCTGCAAATGCCTTTGCCGCTTCGTTCATAAACGGAGAATGGAATGCTCCTTTTACTTTAAGCGGAATCGCTCTGCCGCCTGCCGTCTTTACATCCGCAAAAAAGTTCGTCATCTGTGAAGAAAGACCGGATACTGTAATCTGACCGGGACAGTTGAAATTGACGGGGTAAACATCGGAATATTTGCTGCACAGCTGCTGTACCTGTTCAGGCTCAAGCTTTACAACAGCAGCCATCATGGTGTCGAACTTTTCAGCCTCACGATGCATCAGTTCTCCTCGTCTACAGACGAGACGAAAACCGGTTTCTTTATTGAATATTCCGCTGAATGTTGCCGCAACGACTTCCCCGAGAGAAAATCCGGCAAGCGCATCGGGAATTATCCCTTTTTCAATCAGTACAGTTGCCGCCGCCAGCTCCATTGCGAAAAGACAGGGTTGTGTATTTTTTGTTTCCTTTAATTCATCCTCTGTGCCGCCAAAGCATTGTGCAGATGTCCCCGGACGAATTCTGTCGCACAGATCAAAAATCTCGTGGACAGTCGTATATTTGTCATACAGATCTTTTCCCATACCGGGATATTGGTCTCCCTGACCGGAAAATACAAATGCTATTTTACCCATTGTGATGCTCGAAGAAGGATAGGCTCTGCTTCCTCCATAACTTCCTTTATAATTTCTGCCGCAGGTTGTTCTTTTTTAACCATAGCGGCGATTTGACCGGAGAGGAAACAGCCTTTTTCGTTATCCCCCTCTTGAACAGCCAATCTTAAGGCTCCTATTGCCAGTGCTTCCAATTCCTCATCCGGCATTCCCCCATATTCAGCCTTGGAATATTCTCTTGCAAACTGTGTTCTGAGGCTGCGGACGGGATGACCTAAGCGTTTTCCCGTTACCATTGTGCAAAGGTCAGTGGCTTTTAGGATCTTTTCCTTGTACGTAGGGTGAATCGTGCACTCATTTGCGCTGAGGAAACGTGTTCCCATCTGCACACCTTGAGCCCCGAGCATAAATGCGGCGGCAACACCTCTGCCGTCTGCGATACCGCCTGCAGCAATAACGGGCAGGGGAGTCGCATCACAAATCTGCGGTACAAGCACCATAGTAGTAAGTTCGCCCACGTGCCCCCCGCTTTCCCCACCTTCTGCAATAAGGGCAGAAGCACCGAGGCGTGTCATCAATTTTGCCATAGCAATCGAAGCAACAACAGGGATGACCTTGATACCTGCAGTCAGCCAATCCTTAATGTATTTCGATGGATTGCCAGCCCCTGTGGTTACCACTTCAACTTTCTCTTCGATAACTACCTTTGCAACCTCGTCTGCAAATGGACTTAGCAGCATAATATTTACACCAATAGGTTTATTAGTGATTCTTTTTGCGATCTGAATCTGCTGTCTGACATAATCACCGGGGGCATTACCTGCTGCAATTATGCCAAGACCGCCACCGCTTGAGACGGCAGCGGCCAGTTTACCGTCAGCGATCCAAGCCATACCACCTTGAAATACCGGGTATTCGATACCCAACATTTCACAAATTGCTGACTTAATCATTGGAATTAACCCTTCTTGCTCTGGATGAACTTATCCAGGTCGTCGATGGTTTCCACTTTCTGATCCAATTCGATTTCGATACCGATCTCATCCTCTAAGTCCATAAGAAGTTCTACCGTGTCAAGGGAGTCGATACCAAGCTCGGAGAATTTGCTTTCCGGCTTTACAGCAGAAACATCACAGCCTGTGCGTTCCGAAACGATTTTTGCAATAGCGTTAAAGTACATAATAAAATGCCTCCAAAATAAATTTTTCAAGCAGTTTTCTGCTGCCTGTTGTAATCAATTATACACATCTTCCGTTCCTGCAAAAAAACCTCTGCGTTCCCAATGCGTTCCTCGTTTGTAAACAAATTATGAAATTGCATGATTTTCTCAAAAAATCGGTTGTCATATGAGGAACTATTGAAAAAAGGCGGAAAAACTCCCCACAGATTTACTTTTTCGGATGGTTGTGATATAATAAAGCAAAGGCGGTGATTTTGTTATGATAAAATATGATGTAGCGGTTTGCGGAGGCGGATTTGCCGGCATTTCAGCGGCGCTTGCTGCAGCGAGAGAAGGAAAGAAAGTTATCCTTTTTGAAAAAGAATATATGCTTGGCGGACTTGGCACAGCGGGACTGATTACCATATATTTACCTCTTTGCGACGGTTTTGGCCATCAGGTTTCTTTTGGCATTGCGGAAGAATTATTAAAACTGTCGATCACTTATGGCGCTGAGGACAGATATCCCGAAAACTGGCTGGATGGCATTGGTACGAAGACGGAAAATGACAAGCGCTATATGGTGCAGTACAATGCGCAGGTGTTTGCGATTTTGGCAGAAAAACTTCTTATGGAAAATGATGTGGATATCCTTTACGGTAGTTACGTCGTTGATGTTGAAACAGAAAATCATAAGATTACAAAGCTCTACGTTCAAAACAAATCCGGTAGAATGACGTATTCGGTGACATCGGTTGTAGATGCAACGGGGGATTGCGATATTGCAGAGTTCTCCGGTGCTCCCACAGAAACCTTTAAACAGGGGAACGTGCTTGCGGCGTGGTATTACTATTCCGACGAAAAAGGTTATCAGCTTCAGCAGCTTGGGGCATCCGATATTCCCGAAGAAGAGAAAAACGGAAGAGAAAGAACACTTCTTAATAGCCGACGTTTTACCGGGCTGGACGGAAAAGAAATTTCCGAGATGATGTGTCTTTCTCACCAAACAACCCTAAATCATTGGCTGAAAAAGCGAGAAACCAATGAGAGTGCCGTTATTTCTACGATTGCAACCATTCCTCAGATTCGTATGACACGGAAAATTGTTGGGGAATACGAGCTTTCGCACACCGAAATGCATACATATTTTGAGGATTCCATCGGTATGGTTTCGAACTGGAAAACTCGTGGTCCGGTGTACGAAGTACCATTTCGGACGCTATACAATAAAGAAATAAAAAATTTAATCGTTGCCGGTCGTTGTACGTCGGTAACTGAGACGTTGTGGGATGTGATGCGCGTGATTCCGTGTTGTGCGGTAACCGGTCAGGCGGCAGGTACAGCGGCTGCAATGACGGACGATTTTACCTCTCTTGACGTTTCTCTTTTGCAGCAAAGATTGCGTGACAACGGCGTTGTGATTCACGAAAAAGATTTATGAGATAAAATAACGATCTTTTTAAGTGAGAAACGTTTAATTTGAATATTCTTGAGGAAAAAAGAATGGATACATATTCATATAAAGAAAAAAGTCGATTGATACTTGAAGAAACCATCGACATACTCAGAAACAAACCGGTAAAAAGCACCTATGTGGAAAGACTTTTGGCGGCTGGCAAAGCATATGATCTGTATCACGAGCTTCCGCAGCCGCTCTATTTTGGATATGGTGTGCGTTTTATGATAGAAAACGTCTCGTGTCCGGTAATGGTGCACGATATTTTGCTTGGACGTGCGGCAGAGTGGGTCCCGAATGACGAGGAAGAAGCCAAACTAATTGAAATCCGAAAGCTTTACGATGAAAAAAAGTTCTTTATGGTGGAAACGGGACACATTACATTTGACTGGGAAACCATACTGAAAATCGGTATTTCGGGCTATATCCAGAAAGCGGAAGAGAAACTCGGAAAATGTATCGCGGAGGGGGCGGATAAAGATACGCTTCTTTTTCTGCAGGGGATGATTCTTGTATACAAATCGTTTCGCCGGTATATGATCCGCTACTCAGAGGCTGCCGAGAAGATCGGTTTGACGGAGGCGGCGGAAGTGAGCCGCAACATTGCCGATCATCCTCCGAAAACATTTCGCGAGGGTATCCAGCTGATACTATATGTTACGCATATGTTTTCGATTTACGTAGCGAAGCACAATGCTACGCTTACATGCGGTCGAATAGACGATCTTCTTTGTTCGCTTTACGAAAAGGATCTTGCCACAGGGTGTATTGACCGTGAAACCGCTGGGTACATCATTGACGATTTTAACTGCAAATGCGCCATTGTACTTGGCAGAGGCGAGCACCAGATGAGCCACAATGATGAGGAAACGCAAACCGGATGGTTCCGCAATCCGATGTATGATTCGCCAACTTATGTTATCATTGGCGGAAGATCGAATTTCCGCGATCATCGCGAGAATCCTCTGACACTGCTGTTTGCTGAACGGATACATCCCCGGCTGGAAAATCCAACGTATGTATTCAGACGTACAGACGATGTAGATGCGACGGTATGGGATACTGTGTGCGATAAACTGAGAAAGAATGCTACACTGCTTATCTATAACGATGAGACGATGATTCCTGCGATGGAAAACGCAGGCATTGAACCGTACGATGCGGTGAACTACACGATTCACGGATGTAACTGGCCGGATATACAAGGCATATCGAAGTCGGTATATCGGCTTGGCGGACCGATTCCCAAGGCTATGATGAGCGCAATGTTTGACGAAAATGGGAAACCGACGAGAGCGTTTCGATGTATTGACGATGTATACGAGGCAGTACGTGAGTATTGGGACGAGTCCATGAAGGATAAAATTTCTATGCTCAGAAAACAGTATGGAAAGAACAGAACCCCTGTTTCGCCGCAGGTGCTTGAGTGTGTTGACTGTTTCCTGCGTGGTCCGCTCGAAACAGCGCAAAAAAATAATTTGGCGGTGAAATACCCGCAGATATACTGTGCGCTCCGTAATATTGGCACAGCCGCCGATATGCTTGCTGCGCTTGAGACGGTGGTGTTTGGCGACGATCCCGTTCCTATGAATGTGCTTGCCGATGCGCTGAAACAGAATTTCGAAGGCTACGAGGTTCTTCATAAACGGTTGAAGTCGGCGCCGAAATTTGGACGTGATGATGAGATCGCAGATCGACACGCCGTTCGTATGATGTCTATGCTGCAGGATATTACGGATGAAAAAGCGGTGAATCCCGAAACCGGAGAACACGATCTTTTCATTATGAATTTGACCATCACGGATATGTATCATATAGATGACGGTGCAAATGTGGGAGCAACTCCCGACGGACGTATGGCGGGCGCTCCTCTGTCCGAGAATCTTTCTCCCACAGAGGGATGCTCGGAATCGGTGACATCATTACTCAAATCGGTATCCCAAATTCCGTTTAACCGTATTTCCTCGGGGGCATTCAATGTACGTATGTCAAAACATTTTGTTTCAGACGAGGAAGGCCTGACTCGCTTGAAAGCATTGCTTGAGGCCTATTTCCGTAATGGCGGTATGCAACTTCAATTCAGTGCGGCGGATACGGATGAACTGCGCGATGCCCAGATCCATCCTGAAAAGTATCGTGATCTGATGGTACGTATCACAGGGTACAGTGCAGTATTTGTGGATATGTCTCCGAGTGCACAAAATGAGATCATTCGTCGCGATGAGCTTTCCTGACAATTGTTTACGGAGAAAAAATCATAAACCATAATAACGAACACACCCATCGCTACGATTGCACGATGGGTGTGTTTTTGTGGCAGGGGGCATATCACGCTTGAAATTTGTCTGAAAATGTGGTATAATATAATACGTATTTTGTGATATATCAAGCGGAGGACTGAGATGTTCGAAGACATTTTACATAGAATAAAAGAATATTCTACCATTATTATACATCGACACGAAAAGCCGGATGGAGACGCGATGGGAAGCCAGCTTGGGCTCAGAGAAATTCTCCGCGAAAACTTTCCGGAGAAAAAAGTCTACGTAGTTGGGGATACCTCGCGTTTTCTTTCCTTTATGAAGGGGGCAGTTATGGACGAGATCGACGATTCCGTCTATGAAAATGCGTTAGCGGTGATCCTTGACTGTGGTTCACATCATCTTGTCAGTGATAATAGATACACCCTTGCCGCACACACAGTGCGTATTGACCACCATCTTTTCTCGGAAAATTTTGCTGACGAAGAAGTTGTTGACCAAAGCTATGAAAGCTGTTGTGGGATGATTACGGATTTTGCTATCGAATCCGGACTCAAGGTCAATGTCGCAGCGGCTAACGCACTTTTTGCGGGGCTTGTTACCGATACGGGACGGTTCCGTTATGACAGTACTGACGCTCGATCGTTCCGGCTTGCCGCTTTTCTTATGGAAGTGGGCGTTGACACGAACGAACTTTATCGGGGACTCTACGCCGATTCCTACGAAAACAAAAAGCTTCGCGCTGAGTTTACGATGAAGATCCGATTTACCGAACACGGTGTTGCGTATATCTATACTACGGGGGAAGAACTTGCACGAATGGGCGCCGATGCTTTTGCCATTTCTCGTGGAATGGTGGGCGTGATGTCCGAAATGAAGGGCGTTGGCCTATGGGTGAACTTTACGGAAAGTGAAACCGGTATTCTCTGTGAACTTCGCTCGGATGACGTCAGTGTGAATCCGATTGCCGTCAAATATGGGGGCGGCGGACACAAGAAGGCGAGTGGAGCAACTGTGCCGGACTTTGAAACGGCGATGAAAATGCTTGCAGACCTCGATGAACTCGCAGCCCAATCTTCTGCTCAATAATAAAATAATAAAAGGAACACTATATGGATATAAAAAGAGAAATAGTTGAAAAAATGAAAGAATACAGACGGATTATGATATTCCGTCATATACGAATCGACGGTGACTGCGTGGGCGCGTCCAAAGGACTTCGTGAAATCATTCGCTGCACATGGCCCGAAAAAGAAGTATATATTATTGATGACGAGAGATCGAAGTATCTTTCTTTCCTTGGCGAGGACGATTCACCCGTTTCGGACGACGTGTATGCGGATGCTCTTGGAATTGTCGTTGATACGGCTTCCGCAGACAGAATTTCCAATCAGAAATATACGCTGTGCCGCGAGGTCATCAAAATCGACCACCACATTCCCGTAGAAGACTACGGTGACTATGCTTGGGTAGAGGAGGAACGCGCTTCCTGCTGTGAAATGATTGTAGATTTCTACGCTTCGTTCTCGGATGAACTGAAAATCAATGCAGCAGCCGCTACGTACCTCTACGTTGGGATGGTGACTGATACTGGAAGATTCAAATACAGCGCGGTAAACGGCGAAACGATGCGTTGTGCGGGGATTCTTCTCGATGTGGGTGTTGATATCGAAAATTTGTATGCCAATTTGTATCTGGAATCTCTGGATAACTTGAAATTCAAGGCGGCGGTATACGAAAAAATAGAGATGACCGAGAATGGAGTCGCTTATATCATCATCGATCGCGAGATGCAGAAAGCATACGATCTGACTTTTGAGCAAGCGAGTGCCTGCATTGGCATGCTCGATTCCATTCGTGGATGTCTTTGTTGGATTGCGTTTATCGAAGAGCAAGCTGAAAACCGCCCGATCCGTGTACGTTTGCGTTCACGGTTTGTCACCATAAATCAGATTGCGGAACAACACAACGGAGGAGGACACGCGTGCGCAAGTGGTGCTTCCGTTGCCGATTTCGAGGAAGCGAACGTTCTTTTGGCGGAAGCAGATGCGATGCTGAAGCAATACAAAGAAACGCACGAGGGCTGGTTATGAGAATACTTTTGACAAACGATGACGGCATGCACGCATCCCAGCTCGTTCCTTTGACCAGATATCTTCGTCGATGGGGAGATGTGTCCGTCGTCGTTCCAAAATTTGAGCAGAGTGGAAAGAGCTTGGGGATTGAAATTCACAAGCCGTTTGAAGTGACTGAGGTAAGGATTGCTGATGACGTCACCGTAACCGCGGTTGATTCAACTCCTGCCGATTGTGTACGGTTTGCCGTTCTGGGAATGAAAAAGGAATTCGATCTCGTGGTTTCGGGTATCAACTGTGGATTCAATATCGGAGTTGACATCCAGTATTCCGGTACGGCAGGGGCGGCGATTGAGGCGGCAACCCTCGGTCTTAACGCGCTTGCTATCTCCACACCTCCCGAGTATTATGAAAACGCCATCGATCATTTGGATACGGTGTTTGATTACTTGTTCAAACACGATCTGCTGGGGCATCACGGCGTGTATAACGTGAATATTCCGAAAAATCCCAAAAAGATCTTGATTACCCGACAGGGAGGCCCGTATTACTCGGATGATTTTGAAAAAGTAGGCGAAAATCTTTACGCAGCGCGAGGAAAGAGTATCTATGAACCCTACCCGGAGATCATTTTTGATACGGATGCCGTTATGAACGGATATATTTCGATTATGCCTCTTGCTGTGGATCGAACGGATTTCACGGTTTACAACAAACTGACCGAGAAACAAGCATAACTGCATACATAAAAAGACCGCATACAAGTGATCAATGTCATTAACTTAAGCAAAATCCAACAATAACAGACATTCCCCACCAACATCCTTCAAGAATGGCGGGGGTGTCTTTTTGCTTCACATAAAAATGCGGCGGAGATCAAAATCAGATATCCGCCGAACATTTTTTACTTGTTTAGTTCAATTTCGTTTGCTTCTGCAACTATTGCATAAATCTGCCTTGTAATCATCGCGTAATAAAACTTTTTATTATAATTTAAATTTGATTCTCCAAATGCAAAATTGATATTTCCAACTCTTCTTTCTTTAAGTCGGAT
>JAZRNC010000105.1:0-4135 GCA_045647965.1 Eubacteriales bacterium
CGACTTCCCCATAAGCTTGGTTCTATGGGTCTGCCTTGCCCGATCTACGATATTCATCTGATTACTCCCGAGGGCAACGAAGCCGCCGTCGGTGAAACGGGCGAGATCGTGGTAAATACGCAGAACGGTGCACCGTGCGGTCTCTTTATGGGGTACTACCGCGACGAAGAAAAGACGTCGGAGGCATGGCACGACGGTTACTACCATACCGGAGACCTTGCTTGGCGTGATGAAGACGGATTCCTTTGGTACGTCGGTCGAATCGACGACGTCATCAAGTCGTCCGGCTACCGCATTGGTCCGTTCGAGATCGAAAACGTCATCATGGAACTTCCGTACGTTCTTGAATGCGGTGTTTCGGCTGCTCCCGATGAAATCCGCGGCCAGGTCGTTAAGGCATCCATCGTTCTCACTAAGGGAACGGAGGGAACGGATGAACTTAAAAAAGAAATTCAGAATTACGTCAAAAACAATACCGCACCGTATAAATACCCGCGTATCGTTGAATTCAGAACTGAGCTTCCGAAAACCACGAGCGGTAAGATCATCCGAAACAAGCTGTAAAAATAATATTGTGAAAAAAACACAACGCGAAAGAGCGAAGGTTCAGGCCTCCGCTCTTTTTGTTTGTGCCACAAAGAAAACCTCACTCGTGTTGGAACGGGTGAGGTTTTGATTTTGAAATTTTTCAGGATTATTCCGTTCTGAGTGCAACGACGGGATCTTTCTTTGCGGCACTTTTTGAGGGAATAATGCCGGCAAAGAGGGTTAAGATCACGCTGATCAGAACGAGAAGGAGCGCAACGGGGACGGGAAGAATGGCGTTCAGATTGGGGATTCCCGTCACGTGGTGAAGGATCATATTGATCGGGATGCAAAGGAGCCAAGTAATGGAAACGCCGAACACGCCGGAGGTAAATCCAATAATCACCGTTTCAGCATTGAACATATTTGAAACGTTTTTCTTTGAAGCTCCGAGCGCACGGAGAATACCGATTTCTTTGGTTCTTTCTTGAACGGAAATGAGGGTGATAACACCGATCATAATGGACGACACCACAAGGGAAATCGCCACAAATGCAATCAGAACGTATGTGATCGCGTCGATGATCGTGGTAATCGAAGACATCATAAGACCAACGTAATCCGTGTATGTGATCTTGGAAAGGTCATCCACGTTTTCGTTATATTCCGCGATTGCCGCCTCAATTACATCCTTGTTTTCGAAGGACGATGCGTACATGTTGATCGTCGAGGGATTCTCAAGGTCAATGTATCCAAGTTCGATCAGATTGTCGTCAAAACTCGAGTTGGAAAATTCCAGCACTTCGTCGTGGAACTGTACGAGACGCTCGTCGGAATAGTGGGGCATTGACATATCAAGCGCTCCTGCCAGCTGATCCGTCGTCATTCCGGAAAGTTGTGCCTTAACCTGCTCGGCATAGCGTGCTTTCGTCTGTTCCGTTACCATTTGACGGAACATTTCTTCCATATCTTCGTCAGACATCGCGCTAAGATAGTTTGAGACCTCACTCTCCGCCATACCCATCTGACTTGTCAGCGCCTGAAGCATCGCGCTTTCCATTGACTCGCGGGTAAACGTGCTCATTGTTCTGTCCACGAGAGCTGTCAGTTCCTCTGGGGAGGGGATACTCATAATCTTCATGTACGCGGCTGCTTTTTCCGTTTTGCCAAGACCGTTTACGTATTCTCTGAATTCTTCGATCTTTTTCTCATCGGAAAGATTGCCTGTATTTTCCGCAAAAGGCAAGCCTGTGAAGATATCGCGGGTGGGATCGTCAAGCTGTGCTCTGACCGCATCCGAGTCTGCGGAGTGCTCGATGATATATTTCGTGAGTTCTGCGGTATATCCGATCGTTCCCGTGAGCATCGTGGAAACCGCATCTTCGTTCGGACGGATAATACCGGTTACTTTCAGTGAAATACCGTTGTCGTAAAGGTACTTGAGTCCCGCCTGCGTGTCACGCAGATCGGTATAGAGACCGGTTCTCTCGTCGTACGTATAGCAGTCCGAATTGAGAATTGTACGGAAGGTCATTGCGCCGATCTCCTCGTAACTCCAACTCTCCGTCTTTCCGTCAATCAGCGTTTTGTTCAGCGCCGCATCTGCCATCGCATCAATATCCGCTTTGGATTTGAGGCCGAGGGCGTACAGAGTCATATCGTCGATCTCGTTATTGTCGTCAACTACAAGAACGATTTCGTTATAGGAGTTCGGCCAGGAACCCCAGATCACGTCGTACTGCTTTTCGAGAAGGGGGCTGATCGGGTTTCCGTTGTCTCCTGGAAGCATTTCCTGCCAAAGCTTCACGCTGCCCATCGTATTCATTCCCGCCATCGAACCCATACCGCCCGCCTCGCTGAAATCCATCATAGAGGACAGATCCATTCCGAAATACTCAATCAGAAGTTCCTGCATCAGCGCCTGAGAGTCGGATTGAATGATCTCACCATCCACGTTTTTCGTGTAGATGAGCAGTTCGTGATCGTACGTATACTGAACTCCGCTGACCGCTTCGCGCAGTCCCGAGGAATCCTCGACATCCGCCCGTTTTTCTTCAATATATTTTTTGAAAGCCTTTAGGTCGTTTTCGTCAGCTTCCAGCGAATTCAGGGTGTTTATCATATCGTAGATCATTCCCTTTTGGTAGACCGCATCTTTTTCGTGCTTTTCGTGCGACTGTGCCTGCCCCATAAAGGTCTGGAGCAGCGTTCCCATACTGAGGTGCTGCGATTCCAGTGTCAACGGATACGACGAGAGCGTATCTTCCTGCAGCGCATCGATGTATGTCGTCATACCCTGCGATACCGCAAAGATCAGCGCAATTCCGATAATGCCGATACTTCCAGCAAACGAAGTGAGAACGGTACGGCCTCTTTTGGTAAAGAGGTTCTTCAGCGACAGACCGAAGGAAGTTGTAAGCTTCATCGAAGGCTTTTTTTCTCGCGCGGATACGGCCTGCTTCTTTTCGTTTTCGCGGATCTTTTCGATCTCTTCCGTCTTTAGCGGACTTGTGTCGTCAGTAATTTCCCCATCAAGCATACGAATGATACGGGTGGAATACGTTTCGGCAAGCTCCGGGTTGTGCGTTACCATAATAATCAGGCGATCTTTGGATATTTTTTTGAGAATATCCATAACCTGCACGCTTGTTTCGGTGTCAAGCGCACCGGTCGGTTCGTCCGCCAGAATGATATCGGGGTTATTGACGAGAGCTCTGGCGATTGCCACTCGCTGCATCTGACCACCAGACATTTCCGACGGTTTTTTCTTCAGTTGATTGCCCAGTCCCACTTCTTCAAGGGCTTTCTTGGCACGGGCTCTGCGTTCCGCTTTCGATACACCGGACAAACTGAGCGCGATCTCCACGTTCTGCAGTACGGATTGGTGGGGAATCAGATTGTAGCTCTGGAATACGAAGCCAATGGAATGGTTGCGGTACGTATCCCAGTCACGATCCTTAAAATCCTTCGTGGAGCGTCCGTTGATCACAAGATCCCCTTCCGTATACTGATCGAGTCCGCCGATGATGTTCAGCATCGTCGTTTTTCCGCATCCGGATGGGCCGAGTATGGATACAAACTCGCTCTCGCGGAAGTTCAGATCGATTCCACGCAGTGCGTGTACGGTTCCGTCCCCCGCCGGATAATCCTTTTTAATACCTTTTAATTCAAGCATTGTTCTGTATTTTCATCCTTTCGGTTATCATAATCCAATGAAATGACAGGTCATTTTTATATTATACGTCAATAATGTAAACTCCTATCAAGGAAATTTTAAAAAACTTGTAAACCGATATTGAAAATATTTTTAAACGAAAGTTTTTGGTTTGAATCCGGATGGTTGTCGTGCGGTTTGGGAGGAGAAGGGGAATTGTTCCGGCGAGATTCTTCAATACAACACATTGCCGCATGAAAGTTGTCGTGAAAGAAAAAAGAATTATCTATTGACATGAAATCTATAATATTGTACAATGTATTCAAGTGTAACTTCTCGAAGGAGTCGAGAAAATCCCTTTTACAATAGGAGTCTTTTATGAAACAATTACTGAACGTTTCAACCACGGAATACTGTGTTTGGAGTGCCAAGCATCTTTGGTATGCGGGAACTGCG
>JAZRNC010000106.1:0-6814 GCA_045647965.1 Eubacteriales bacterium
CCGACTTCGGAAAAGCTCTACCACAGAAAGAAAAACGACAATTTTGCGCTCGGCTTAAACGGACTTTCAAACTCCACCTCAACCCTTAACGCACGTGTCATCGACCTTCTTCAGCAGTTCGGCTTTGCCTCCGATTCGCACTGGTCGATGTACTCAGGCGCAACTCCCGTAACGGATGCCATCTTCGGTATCAAATACGTAATGGCGGACGAAACCGACGACAAGGACGTTATGGAATACATCCACAATATGTATACAAAAATCGGTTCTACCGACGAAGAGATTGACGTGTACGAAAATCCCTATTCCCTCTCCGTCGCTTTTGCAGCGGACGAAAATATCCTTTCGTTCGACCTGCCGCCGGAGGTAACGATCGACGAAACGACCGGCGAAGAGGTGGAAGTATACGAAAATTACCGCGATCCGTTCACATATATGAATGAAATGCTCTCCGCACTTATCGGTGAACCGATTGCCGTGTGGACGAAATGCGGCATCGACGATTCCTGGGACGAGAATTGCGAAATCGTATTCGTCAGCAAACACCGCGGCTTCAAGGATGACGGCAGCGGAAACGGTGAGGTCGGTTTTATTCTCGATATCCAAAAAGAAGCACCCGTCTACTGCTACTTCCCGTCCGAATATCCCCGTGACTGTATACTGAAGCTCAACGGCAGAAAACTCGGTACGTATTTTGACGGCGAGGATTTCTCCATCCGCGAGCTTGGTACGTTTGAAATCGGCGAATACGTCAACGTGGAGCTGGAACTGGAAGAAAAGAATCTCTACCTGCGCAACGGCGGTCACCATTTCTATTACTTCAACGAGGAGACCTTCCTCTACGCATTGAAAAAACTGCAGAACGGAACTCTCACCGCTTACTCCGAGCGCGACGATATACTGGAAGGTACCATCACCGTAACGGATGACAAAGAAGTCGTCTTTACCACGATCCCCTACGACAAGGGCTGGCGTGTTTTCGTTGACGGCGAGGAAGTCGAATCCGTTGCCGTCGTAAACGAGACTCTTCTTGCCTTCCACGCCACACCCGGCGAACACACCGTTACCATGAAATATGAACCCGATGTCGTAAAAGGCGGATTGATTCTCTCCGCAATCGGCACTCTCATCTTCCTTTTTGCCTGCATCTATGACTTCTCCCTCCGCAGAAAAAGAAGATCCGTCACCGTCGAAGGTGAAAATTCGTCTCCCGATACAACGGAAGACACCACGATAAGCACCAGTGAGGACAATGTATGATTGAAACTTTATATGGAACGATTTTCGAAACGGATGCCGTCGGCTGCTCCGTGATTATAGAATGCGGCGGCATCGGATACCGCGTCCGAGTCACCGCCAATACGCTCACCCATCTGCCGCCCCCGCGTTTTGCACCGGACGGTACCGAACTCGCCGGGGATAAGGTGCGCATCTTTACCCACATGGCTGTGCGTGAGGATAACGTAGAGCTGTTTGGCTTCTACTCCAAAGAGGAGCTGGAAATGTTCCGTCTTCTCATTGGTATCTCGGGCATTGGTCCGAAGGCAGCTATCTCCATTCTCTCCCTGCTCACGCCGAAAAAACTTGCCGCCGCCGTCGCATCGAACGACTCCAAGCTGATCTCACGTGCCCCGGGTATCGGTGCAAAAACAGCCGCTCGCGTTACGCTGGAACTGAAAGATAAGATCCCGAAAATGTTCCCCCTTCTCTCGTCTGCCTCGGACGAAGTTGCGGGAGAGGATTTTATTTCGGAATCCCTCCCCGCCGCCGACAAGATCTCCGATGCTAAGGATACCCTTATGGTGCTCGGTTACTCCCGTGCAGAGGTCACCGCGGCTATGAAAAAGATCGATCCCGCAAAACCGCTTGAAGATATCATCAAGGACGCACTTGCCGTTCTTATGAAATAACCGAGGAAGGAGGCCGCTATGGATTCCAACGAATTTGATTTTGAAAACCGAATTATGTCGTCAAGCTTCAACGAAGAAGACCGCGAGGGAGAAGTCAGCCTTCGTCCTCATACACTTGACGAATACATCGGTCAGGAAAAAGCCAAAGATAATCTGAAAATACTGATTGACGCCGCCAAACTGCGCGGAGACTGCATCGACCACGTTCTGTTATACGGTCCTCCGGGGCTTGGTAAAACCACCCTTTCGTCCATTATTGCTGCCGAAATGGGGGTAAATCTTCGCATCACGTCCGGTCCCGCCATCGAAAAGAGAGGTGACCTTGCGGCGCTTCTCACCAATCTGGCAGAGGGAGACGTATTGTTCATCGACGAAATTCACCGTCTTCCCCGCACGATCGAAGAGATTCTATATCCCGCGATGGAAGATTACGCGCTCGATATCATCATCGGAAAAGGCCCTGCCGCAAGAAGTATTCATATTCAACTCGCGCATTTCACGCTGATCGGCGCTACCACCCGTGCCGGCCAGCTTTCCACGCCGCTTCGCGACCGATTCGGTGTGCAGATGCGTCTGGAGCTCTACACCCCCGAAGAGCTTGCCGTCATCGTCACGAGAAGCGCGTCCATTCTTGACGTTGCGATTGATGAAGATGGTGCGATGGAGATTGCCTCCCGCTCTCGTGGAACACCGCGTATTGCCAACCGCCTGCTGAAGAGAGTCCGTGACTACGCTCAGGTGCGGGGCGATGGAACGATCAATCTGAACATAGCGCGCCGGGCGCTCGATATGCTGGAAATTGATGAACTCGGTCTTGACAATACCGACCGCAGAATGCTCGAAACCATCATCCGCGCGTACAACGGCGGTCCGGTCGGCCTGGAAACACTCGCCGCAACGATCGGTGAAGAAGCCATCACCATCGAGGACGTCTGCGAGCCGTATCTTTTGCAGATCGGATTCCTCGCCCGAACTCTCCGCGGACGAATGGTCACGAAGCTCGGATACGAGCATCTCGGCATTCCCTATATTCAAAAAACGGAATCCGTACCCGATCAACAGGTTGGGTTTGATCTCGACGAATAAGAAAAAATCCTCTGCATACTGCGGGGGATTTTTGTTTTATTAAATTGCGTCTTTCCAGATAATTATACCGTCACCCGTCGATCTCCGAGAGATACGCACGGATTTTTTTCATATCGAGATACATTTCCTCTTTTTTCGACGGATCGCGCAGAAGTGCCGCGGGATGATATACCGCCGTCATGGCGAACGCACCTTTTTTCACGATCACGCCGTGCTCACGCGTTATCTTAAAGTCCGGTTTGATGAGCCGCATCGCAGAAATTCTGCCGAGACACACGATGAGCTTCGGTCGAACCAGCTTCACTTGCTCTCTGAGATGCCCGATACATGCATCCTCTTCTTCCGGCAGGGGATCACGGTTCTGTGGCGGACGGCACTTCAGAATATTGGCGATATATACGTCCTCTCGGTCGATTCCCACAGCGGTCAGATATTTATCAAGAAGCTGGCCTGCCGCTCCGACAAACGGAATTCCCAGCTCATCCTCTCGCTCTCCGGGGGCTTCCCCGACAAACATCAACTCCGCCTCGCGATTTCCGCAGCCAAATACCAAATTCTTCCTCGTTTTGCAAAGGGAACACCCCTCGCACGCTTCACACTCATCAATAAGCTTCTGCCAATCCATACCATACTCCGTTTATATTAACCTTTATACTTCTATTTTACACTTTTTTCACAGAATGTCAAGCGAAAAACGGCAGAGGATGGAACCTCTGCCGCATTTTACGTGTATTTGTTTAATTTCTCGAATCCTTTTCCGCATCAATTGCCAGAACGAGCATCAGTGCCTGCACGGCAAAATCCGGATGAACAACGTGAATCGAATACGTGTCCGTGAAACGGAACAGTTCCTTCGAGACTGAGGCAATGCAGTCACCCATCCCGTCGTAGATGGAATAATCCCACTCAAAAAAGTCTCCGTCGACCGACCATCCAAGGTACTCGATCGTAAACGACGGCTTAAAAAACGAGAATTCCTTGCGGATCACGCCGATGTATTCGTCCCCAAGATACGCTTCAAACTGCGGTAGAAACGTCAACAGACGCTGTTTCACACTTCCGACGTATTTGTGATCTTTGTCGTAGATATGAAGACATTTCCCAAAGGAAAATGCGCCCTCAACCGTAAACACCGTCTCTCCGTTTTCGTCAAAAATATCATAAGAATCGAGCCACGAAAACAGTCTTTGCTTAAAGTACAGCGTCATACACTCTCTCCTTCGCCCACGTTTTTGATAACGCAATTCGCCCAGAAGCCACTTTTCAGCATCGGAATGGCGATAGACAGTTTAATAATATCCGAGAATTGTACGATGAAATAGATCCACAAAATATCGAGCGACGTGAATCGACAAAGGATGAACGACAGCACGACGGGAATTGCCCACGTGTACGCCGAGTCAAACAAGAACGTGATCATCGTTTTTCCACCCGAGCGTATCGTAAAATACGCCACGTGAATGACGGCGTGAATCGGCAACGCGGCACCCGCTATCATGAGAAGGCGAGTTGCCATATGCTGCACCTGCGGCTCGACGTTATACAAGAGAGGAATGAACGTAGCGAACGCAATGACCAGCGCCCCGATCACCACGTGAGAAACGAATGTAATAAAGAGCAACTTACGGTCGATATCGATCGCTCCCTCTCTGTCCCCCGCCCCGAGCTTTTGTCCGACAAGAATCGACACAGCAGACCCCATCGCAAACATAATTACACAAAACAGGTTCCACGCAGTACCCGTGATATTGGTAGCCGCCACAACACCAATTCCGCGAATCGAGTAATTCTGATTGATAAACGTCGTACCGACGGACCAAAGCACTTCATTCACAAGAAGGGGGGTTCCGGTGATAATGATTCTGCGAACAAGTTCGCGCGGAATTGAGATACTTTTATACACGCCCTTTATGAATCGATATTTCTCCGAATGGGAATGCGTCACGAGAACGATGTAGATTAGTTCCACAAATCGCGACAATACCGTAGCAAGAGCCGCGCCCGCTACTCCAAGCTGCGGAAAACCGAATTTTCCGTATATGAGGAGATAGTTGAACACAAGGTTGATAACAATCGCGATACAACCGCCAATCATCGGCGGAAGGGTTTCGCCCATTTCACGAAGAGTACCGGCGTAGACCTGGACAATCGCAAACGGAAGAAGTCCGAAAATGGCAATTCGGAAATACGCCTTTGCCTCGACGAGAGTTGCCGCAATATCCGCCGCTGAGTTTTCGTCGTTTTCAAGGAACAAAAGAATGAGATTGTCCCCATAAAAAATGAACAAAAGCATCGCAAGAACGGATGTCGCTACAGAAAAAATGAATTTAAAGCGGAACGTATCGCGCATTCCCCGCCAATCCTGTACACCGTAAAACTGCGTACCGAAAATTGACGCGCCCGACAATCCGCCGAAGATCGATAAATTGAAAATAAATATGAGCTGGTTGACGATCGAAACACCGCTCATATGGATCGTGCCAAGGCGTCCGACCATGAGATTATCCAGCAGGTTTACGAAGTTGGTAATACCTTGCTGGATAACGATCGGAAGCACCAGGGCAATAAGCATGGTATAAAACCGCTTATCGCCCAGATATTTTTCCTTAAAAGTCATAGTTTTTCAGTTGATAGGATCAGTCGGTAACCTTAAATCCGAAATAGTTCTTCGTGTTGTTGTAGCAAATGTCGCATACGATGGTAGCAAGAACTTCCGGATCAAACGGATAGAGTCCTTCTTCTACCCACTCACCGATCAGCGCGCAGAGAATACGGCGGAAGTATTCGTGTCGGGGATAGGAAGTAAAGCTTCTCGAGTCGGTCAGCATACCGTTGAATTTGCCGAATACGCTGAGGTTAGCAAGCTGCTTCATCTGTTCCTTCATACCGTCAAGCGTATCGTTGAACCACCACGCAGAGCCCTGCATTACCTTCGGATAGCCGTCACCGGAGGTCTGGAAGCATCCGAGCATCGTGCCGATTGCCGCGTTGCAGGTAGGATCGATGGAATAGAGGATTGTTCTCGGAAGATTACCCGCAGTTTCCATCATATTGAGAAGCTCGATCGTTCCGTTGATGTTGGTGTCCCCAATGGTATCCCAACCGGTGTCGGGACCGAGTTTCTTCCACATATTTGTGTTAGCGTTACGGTAAACACCCATATGAAGCTGCATTACCCAGCCGCGGCGGTGATATTCTGCCGCAAGGAAGCCGAGAATGTCGCACTTGAATTCGGAAAGCATTTCGGAAGTAACGTCGCGTCCGTCAGAAGCGAGCGCACATTCCATCGCGCGGTTGGAATCGTAGTCGTTCGGCTGAATGAACTTATCAAATTCGTCAAGACCGTGGTCGGACGTACGGCATCCGAGAGAATCGAAGAAATCAATACGGCGGCGAAGAGCTTCCTTGAGGTCTGCTACCGTCTTGATCTCGATACCGGCTGCCTCTCCGAGTTTTTTGTAATACTCTGCCACGCCGGGCTTATTGATGTTAAAGCATTTATCGGGGCGGAACGCGGGAAGAACCTTCGTTTTGAAGGATGTGTCTGCCGCAAGAGCCACATGATATTCGAGAGAATCGATCGGGTCGTCCGTTGTGCATACAATATCCACGTTGGACTGCGAGATCAGACCGCGTACGCTCATCGCGGGATCCTTCAGTTTTTCGCAGGTAAGATTCCAGATCTCATCCGCTGTTTCGGGAGTGAGGGGAGTATGGATATCAAAGAAACGCTGAAGTTCGAGAAGTCGGAGGCCAACGGTCTTAGGAAGACAACCAACCCAGACAAATCCTTGGGACACAGAAAGACATGGCGGAGA
>JAZRNC010000107.1:0-3059 GCA_045647965.1 Eubacteriales bacterium
CCTAGTATCTCCTTGGAATCGTTTGAGGTAGGCGATGAAGTCTATGCTGCTTTTGAGGAGGCAGGCTTCGATATGTCTCGCATCGCCCGTCGATACGAAAAATGGCACCTCGACCTGTGGGAAGCCAATCGCATGCAACTATTGGAGCACGGTGTTTTGCCCGAACATATCGAGGTGGCGGGTATCTGTACTTTTCAACATCATGAGGATTTCTTTTCGGCTCGCCGGTTAGGTATTAAGTCTGGCCGTATCCTTTCGGGAATCATGCTTTGTCATTCATCCGCAGGATAATGGACTTCCAATTGCTTACGCACTTCATCCATGATTTCCATAGTAGCCAACGAATTCTCCCAACTATTCACGGAGGATTCTTGCTTTCCTTGTTCTATCAAGTTGATGAATTCTGCAATTTCGTAATAATAAGGACTCTTATCCAAAGAAACTCCGATGGAATGGGGAATATTGGCTTGTTCCTGACCTTGTCCCACTACTTGGCGAGGGATGAAATCCACCTTGTTTGTAATGTGGATTTTATCTAGAACCAAATTGCCTTTTTCGCCTTCTATTTCGGTGGGAAGGGAAGAGTTGGCTATTTTCGAATAGAGTACGGTGGCATTCATACTCTCGTATTGGAAGTTTACGGCACCTTGTCCGTCCACTCCTGTGTGGAGACGAATGCCTTGCGCTTCCACTTTCTGCGGACGACCGAATAAGGCCACCATTGGATAGACGGTATAAATGCCGATGTCCATCATGGCACCGTTTGATAATTCCGGTTTGAAGGCGTTCAGCACGATGCCTTCCTTGAACTTATCGTAACGGGAAGAGTATTGACAATAGCTGGCAAAGTATCGGCGAATGGTTCCTAAGTTTTTCAGGTGCTCTTTCACGATAGCGAAATTCGGATTGAGGGTAGAAATCATCGCTTCCATAAGGGTGACACCCTGTTTTTGCGCGGTTTCTACCATTTGTCGTACCTCACGGGCATTGGAGGCGAATGGCTTTTCGCACAATACATGCTTACCGTGGCTCATGCAGAGGATGCTTTGTTCGGCATGTACATAGTTGGGTGTAGCGATATATACCGCATCTATCAGAGGGCTTTTCGCCATTTCTTCCAAGGAAGTGAAGGTATGTGGAATACCATGCTTTGCGGCAAATTCATTTGCCCGTTCTTGAATACGGGAACAAACCGCTACCAGTTCAAAACGTTCGTCCTGCCGTGCTCCGGCAATCACCCAGTCGGTTATGTTATTGGTGCCGACTACCCCAAAACGTATCTTCTTCATGATTCAAGTCTTTTCGCAAAGTTACGATAAACTTTTCGTTATTCAAAAATTACTCCTATCTTCGCACCCAATATGAAAATAATTGTATCCGAAGAAATAAAGAACGCTTGTCCGCAATTTGCGGGTATAGCCGTGGCTGCCACCGTAAAGAATACACCTTATAGTGAGGCGTTGTGGCAGAAGATTGACGAGTTTACCGTTCGCTATCGGGAGATGTACACCACTGATTCCATTAAGGATATGGTGACAATTCATGCTACCCGTGAGGCGTATAAGAAATGTGGGAAGGATCCTAGCCGTTATCGTCCGTCGGGTGAGGCGTTGTGCCGTCGCATCCTCCGTGGAATTCCTTTGTATCAAATCGATACGTTGGTCGATTTGATTAATTTGGTTTCTATCCGATATGGTTATTCCATCGGTGGCTTTGATGCTGATAAATTTGAGGGCGATACCTTGACCTTGGGCATTGGCAGGGCTGGAGAACCGTATGAAGGTATCGGCCGAGGAGCGCTGAATATCGAGGGGATGCCGGTATATCGTGATGCTATCGGTGGGGTAGGTACGCCGACCAGTGACAACGAACGTACCAAGTTGGGTTTGGAAACTACCCGTCTGCTTACCATTATCAATGGGTATAGCGGTAAGGAAGGTTTGCGTGAAGCTGCCGATTACATGGTGGAACTGATTAAGGAATTTGCTTCGGCGGAAAATGTAGAACTGATAGAATTTGAATAATATGGATGTAGAAAAGATATTGACCGAAGGTGTTTTCTTCAAGAAGGCGAAGTCACCAAAGGCTGCAGAGGAAAAAGTAAAGACAAAAGCAAAGAAGAAAACGTATATTACGGGCCTTCATGGTTCGGGTGCCGCAAAAATGAAAGCGGATATTCGTAAAAAGAGGGCGAATCGCCATAAAGGGAAGTGATTTCCTACACCCAAGCGTTTTTTTAAAACGCCCCGACGTTTTGCTTCGAACGCCTCGACGTTTTTTTTAAACGCCGAGTTATTTTTTATAAACACCGCCATCTTTTTTTAAAAGACGGCTATCTTTTTCAAAAAGACGGTGTTCTTTTGTGGGAGTTGTTTTGTTGGTTTGAAAATAAAAAGTTGGATTTTCACCCTTCACACTCTTCACGCTTCACATAAAACGGTGAACGGTGAAGGCTGTGAAGGGTGAAATTCCAACTTTTTAAACTTATATATTATATATAATGTTCGCGCGTAGTCCTGTTCCTGCTCCAAAGGTATTCAAAATATGCTGTGCGGCATCTTTTGAGAATCAACGACTTAGGTAAACAAATGCAAAAAAGTATGAAAAAAGTGTCTGGATGATTTGGAGGATATGTCGTAAAGCAGTACTTTTGCACCCGCTTTCGAGAGAGAAACGCAGATGAGTTGAAATACTGAACAAAGATGAGGTTTTGAACCTTACCGCTTCAAAAAAACTTTTTGAAAAAAACTTCGAAAAAGTTTTGGTAGTTCAAAAATAGTCCTTACCTTTGCATCCGCTTTTGAAAAGAAAGTGTTTAAAGAAGAGTTCTTTGAAAGATTTAGATATGAACAAGCAAGTAGTACAAGACTTACTAATAAAGTAAGCAACAGAAACCGTCAATAACTTAATAAGTTAAAGATAGATTTGGTTCTTGAGCAGATTATACAACTCGCAAGAGTTAAAATGATATTTTTACAATGAAGAGTTTGATCCTGGCTCAGGATGAACGCTAGCTACAGGCTTAACACATGCAAGTCGAGGGGCAGCGCAGTGTAGCA
>JAZRNC010000108.1:0-2568 GCA_045647965.1 Eubacteriales bacterium
GTAGATACACTGCTCGGCAACGATATCACCAGCCGCGAAGAACAGATTCAGTTTTACACAGATGAATATGACAGACTCAACCGAAATAGCTCAATGGATGAAGCCGTCAAACTCGCGGAAAAGGCATATCACGAATATCCGTATGATTGGGGAATCATCGATATCTATATGCTCTCTCTGACCAGAGGATATTCCGAAATGCCGGGAGAAAAAATGCCGGAACTGCGTTTCCTTTGCAAAATGGTGGTTGACAAATGTCCGGATGCAAAGATCCAAATGCACGCAGTCTATTCCATGCTGTTCGCAGAAGACGATGACAATGTGGAAGAATGGTTTAAGCGAGTTCCCGGAACCTACGACTTCACCGAAGGACAGCGTCGAGAAGACAGATATATGGAAAGAGGACAGTATGACAATTATGAAAAAACAAGACAGGAAAATATGCTCGATCTTTTTGACTGGCTGATCGAAAAAACGAATCCTCGTTTTACAGCACCACCGCACAGATCACTCGTCAATGCCATCATGGCTCATCGTACACGGATAGCGCTGTTCGATGCAATGTTTACGGGAGAAAATTCACGATATCGACTGAATCAGTATGCCTTCATGCATTTAGAGCTTGCTTCCGCACTATTTGAAAATGAAGAAAAAGAAGAAGGGTATGCGGCACTTGAAAAGGCTGTCACATACGCTGAGGAATGGTTCAAAGTTCCGGAATGTGAACTTTGCTATACTGGAATGTTTGATCACATTCATAGAAAGAAGAGTAAAAGCCTTACCCCCGAAAAAATGTTGAATCTTATTAGTGGCAATAAACAACTCTCCGCTTATGCAAAGATTGCAGACGAAGAACGATTTAAATCACTGGTTGATCGAATTAGACAGTATATTGAAATCTGTGGCTAAAGTAAAATCTCGCGCACTGATATAGCAAAACCTCCTCCGATAGACATACTCTATCCGAGGAGGTTCTTTTAATTACGGTGTCCGCGTTTGTGTATCATATTTTCGTTTATTTCAGTTCAAACCCGCCGCGCTCTGCGTAATAACCACTCATAAAGAAGAGATCACGGTCTTTATGCTCGTTATCATCCGATGCGTAATAGTACGTTCCGTCGGGATCGATTCCAAGCGAGGTGTACCAAACAAGCCCCTCGTACGAGTACGGCATCGCAATACGCATTCTCTTCCACATTCTATGATCGAGACGGTTCAGCGTTTCGTAGCAGTACCCAATATCGTAATATTTGGGATTGGCGATATATGTGTTATTTACTGCCACCCAACCGCGCGGCTGCTCATACGTCGCCATATAGGCCGAGTACAGCGTACCTTGACCATGGAGGAAAATATTATTTTCCACTCGACAGTTTTCAAACTCGCCGTATACACTTCCGCAAAGAGTTTCTCCACCGGACGTAGCTCCGCCCGCCTCCTTCTGTCGGAATCCGTAACCGCTGTATGCCATGATATTATCCCGTACCGTTACGTTTCGGATGCGGCTTTTGGAATACCCTTTTTCGTCGAGAACCATATAATTCCAGATCTCCACACTATGTCCGGTAGCAACCATCACGTTACCGATATACTCAATATTTTGAATCTGATCGGGATTGTTTTCGTCGCCTCTTCCGCTTTGGCTGGTAAGGGCGCCGTCTCCAATGTCATGAACGTAGCAGTTATACACATACGAACCGTCCGTCGCGCCATAAATTTCACTTCCGCTTTCCACAGAGTCGCGGCTGCCGCCAACGAATGCAATTTCGCAGTTCGTAATGGTACAGTTATTATGTCCGGGACTCAACCCGTATTTGGTAGAGTTGGCAATATGAAGATTATCAAGTCTCGTATTATCACCCACGACGAACGTATACGTATTACGGGCAATTTTGATATCCTCGAAATGATCCGCAGGGTTTCCTTTATCAAAATACAGGTACAGTTCCCCTTTTTCCTGATCGTGAATAAATTCAAGATTGTGCTTCAAAGCCGTCCCGGGATTTGTCAGATCGGCTGCTCCGGTATAAAAATACTCATAACCGTTACAGCAATATCCGCGATCCATCGCTACTGCGCCTTCTTCGAAGCATTTTTCTTCCTCCGGAGGCATAATTCGAAGGCCGATTCCCTCTCCGTCGTTAAACACGATATTTCCAACTTCGATACGCCCTCTCCAGTTCGGGCAAATTCGCTCGTCATCCAGTTTCCATACATTATCCCATTCGGTGGGTACCCACTTGCCCGCTCCACCCGTTTCACGGAAGTCTATCGCTCCGGAAAACAGCGGTTTCGGACCCTCGCCGTACGCACCGTACGTTACGTTATCCCCACCGTGGAAGCAGCGCATACTATAATTCAGATATTCCTCCGCGTACCATTCGCTGCCACGCTCAAAGAATACGGCATCCCCCGCCTGTGGGATGAAAAATTTTTTCGTAGAATCCCACAACTTTCCAAATGTCGCCCACGGAGTATTCGGGGAAAGTCCATCATTCGAATCATCGCCTTTATTGGACAGGTAGTAACATTTCCCACCCGCCGCTTCGATCATTTCGGGAGTTACCG
>JAZRNC010000109.1:0-3938 GCA_045647965.1 Eubacteriales bacterium
CAATGGACGGGAGATGGACTGGCTTGCGACGTTTTTTGACCCGCCGCGTGAACCCGATCATCCGGCAGGTACAAAGTTCCATTACGATACTTCGGCATCGTACACGCTCGACGTACTGGTTGAGAGGATCACGGGCAAGCCGTTTCTCGAGTATCTAAAGGATAAAGTCCTGCGCGACGTCGGTTTTTCCGAGGATGCATGGTGCGTGAAGTCTCCCGAGGGATATTCGTGGGGCGGCTCCGGTGTGATCTGCACCACACGGGATTTACTCCGTTTTGCGATGTTGTTTGCGAATGGCGGACGGCTGAACGGCGTGCAGTACCTCAGCGAAGAATACGTAAAAGCGGCAACGTCGAAGCAGATCGAGAATGGCAGCAAAAATTATGGCTACGGGTATCAGATCTGGATGGCGAAGAAAAATTCGTTCTCGTTCAACGGAATGGGCGGACAGTACGCGCTGGTCGTTCCGCATCTTGATTTTATTTTCGCTTGTACGAGCGACTCGCAGGGGGATCCGGAACAGTATAACGGAATCAAGGATCTGATCTGGGAGACCGTGATCAACCGCATCAAAGATGACGAGATCGAGCAGGACGACTATGCACTGCGTTCTCTCGAGAATCTTCTCGCCGGTCTTTCCGTAGCGGTTCCGTTTGGAGACAGTACGTCACCGATGGCAGAAAAAATCGACGGCGTAACGTATGAGCTCGGTGAAAATCCGATGGGAATGACGAGCTTCGAGATCAAATATACGGACGACGGTGGGGTTCTGACCTATCACACGACGCGCGGAGATAAGGTATTCCCGTTCGGGGAGGCGAAGTACGAAGATACCACGTTCCCAGAGACGGGATATTCGGGCGAGCGTATCAATCACCCGAGCGGCAGAGAGTATCGCTGTCTGAATGCGGGCGTTTGGGAGGACGAGAACACGCTTCTTATAAAATCTTACATAATTGACGATTATTTTGGCAATATGGCGGCGAGATTCACGTTCTTTGAAGATGGCGTGCGTCTGAAGATCACCAAGGTTGCCGAGTGGTTCCTTGACGAATACGTGGGCGAGGCTCGCGGATTTATAAAAAAGTAAACAAAAATACGAAGAAATAAAGAAACGAAAGGGTTTTGATTATGGAAAAAGTACTCGGATATATGAATTCCAAGGCAGTAATGAAGGCGTTCCAGGGCGGACAGCTTGACGACATTCTCACAGGGGAGCTTGGCGTACCCGCAGAGAGACTTGAGGCAGAGCGTGCGAGATACGTGGATGCGATCCTTCTCTTTGAAGAGCTGTACGGCAGAGGAGAAGTAAGAGTTTTCTCTGTTGGCGGCAGAAGCGAGATCTCCGGTAACCATACGGACCACAACCACGGCAGAGTTATCGCGGCGAGCGTGAACCTTGACATTCTGGCAGTGGCAACGAAGACGGACGACGGCGTTGTTCGCATCAAATCGAGCGGATTTGCCGAAGACGTAGTTCCGCCGGAAGCCGTAGAAGCACCCGACGAGTCGAAGTTCTTCACATCCGCGGCGATCATTGCGGGTATGCAGAGAGCATTCCTTGACGCGGGCTATAAGATCGGCGGTTTTTCCGCATACACCACCTCGAACGTGCTGAAGGGCTCGGGCGTCAGCTCGTCCGCGGCGTTTGAAGTTATGGTCGGCAACATTCTGAACCACCTCTATAACGACGGTAAAGTGTCGAACGTAGAAATCGCAAAGATGGCGCAGTTTGCGGAGAACAAATATTTCGGCAAGCCGTGCGGACTTATGGACCAGACGGCGTGCGCGGTCGGTGGATTTATCACGATCGACTTTGCGGACCCGAAGAACCCCGTCATTGAGAAGATGGATTTTGACCTCACCGCAGCGGGATACCGCCTTTGCATCGTGAATACGGGCGGCAACCACGCCGATCTCAACGAAGATTACGCATCCGTTCCCGCAGAAATGAAAGCGGTAGCGGCAAAACTTGGCGTGAGCGTTCTTCGTGAAACGAGCCGCGAGGCACTTGACAATCTTCTTGCGAGTGAAGGCGCAAAGGTTCGCGCAGAACTCGGTGACCGTGCGATCATGCGTGCGTACCACTTCTTCGCCGAAAACGAAAGAGTAGCGGCACAGGTTGAGGCTCTTCGTGCGGGAGATATCGACGGATTCAAGCGCGGTGTTACCTCTTCCGGAAACTCCAGCTTCAAATTCCTCCAGAACGTATACACGACGAAGAACGTATCCGAGCAGGGACTTTCCCTCGCACTTTGCCTGTCCGAAGATTTCCTGGCAAATTGCGGCGGCGTATGCAGAGTTCACGGCGGCGGATTTGCAGGAACGATCCAGGCATTCGTACCGACGGAGCATACGGAAGCATACCGTAAGCTGATGGACGGCGTGTTCGGAGATGGCGCGTGCCATATTCTGAGCGTACGCAAGGCGGGCGCAACCCTCGTATATTAAGAGACGATGATTGAATATCGAATTTCGATTGTCGATTATCCATAGAGAGACATGGTAAAAATAACGTTGATCGCGATGGGAAAGCTGACGGAGGCTCACTATCGCAGCGCGGCGGAGGATTTTGCGGTACGAATCGGCAGACGGTGTAAGCTGACCGTCGTTGAGCCGAAGCCGGAGAATCTGCCGCGCGACCCCGGCGCCCGGGAAATAAAAGCGGCGCTCGAGAGGGAGGCGGAGAAGATTTTCGCAGAAATTCCCCCGCGAGCCGCGGTCGTTGCCCTGTGCGTAGAGGGCAAAACGATGAGCTCGGAGGATTTTGCCTCGTATTTTGAGCGTCAGGCGGTATCGGGAACGGGCGAGATCTGCTTTATCATCGGATCATCCCACGGACTTGCGGATTCGGTGAAAAAGCGCGCCGATCTGAAGCTGTCCGTTTCGCCGATGACGTTTCCGCATGAGCTGTTCCGCGTGATGCTCCTCGAGCAGATCTACCGCGCGGGCGAGATCCAGAGCGGGAGTAAGTATCATAAGTGACGTGTGGGCAGAAGTGAAGTTTTGCTAAAACTTCAAGAAAAGGCTGCTTGGCGCAGGGCGCAGAAGAGGATCACTCGGGATCCTCTTGTGAATCTCCCCGACCAATTACACCCTGCGGGTGTTACCCTCTTTGGAATCACCCGAGTCAGTGTGTCGCCTCACTCGCTTCGGCTCTGCGGAGCCTCGCTCGATCAAGCGACGTAGCGAGATCGAACAGACAGTTCGTATCTTGCGCGGGGATAGTGCAGATTTGTGCTGTATTTAAAGATAACTACATCTACAAACCTTACGTAGCAACAGCCGCAAGGTGAAGCTGAAGCTGCTCGCTTTGGTGCAGATTTTAACTGTCGCTGGTGGACATAAGGAAAACAAAATCGCACACAAAAAAACGTCCGTAGAAAAATGGCCCCCCCTCTCCCCGCGGCAGCCTATTCCTACGGAATTACTAATCAAAACCAAACTTCGCGGGATATCTAAAAACTCCAAACTAAAGTAGCACCTCAAGGCACGGAACGTTTCACACGGAACGTGTGAGGAGTTTCCAAAGAGGGTTCCCCTCTTTGGTGCCAAGATTCACGAAAAAGCTTTGCTTTTTCAGAGGGCAGGCATGAACCCTCCCCAGCGCCCCACGCGTAGTGTTATTTACTTGAAGTTTTGCTAAAACTTAATTTTGCCCCTGCGGCAGCAGAAAAATCCCCCACACGGAGGTACACCTATGAAAACGATTCGAATTCACATAAAATCTCTCACCGGCAATATCCCCGAATACCAGACCGAACAGTCGGCGGCGTGCGATCTCAAAGCCGCGCTAAATGGAACGGTGTCGATTGACCCCGGTGAGTGTGCACTCATTCCGACGGGACTGTTCATCGAACCAATCCCCAATGAGGGAGAGGCACTCCCGGCAATCCTCATTTTCGCGCGCAGCGGTCTCTCCGTGAAGCACGGGATCT
>JAZRNC010000110.1:0-6836 GCA_045647965.1 Eubacteriales bacterium
CTCCGACTTGTTGTTGACATTCTTTACGACGATACTGCTCTCTACAAGTATCCTCTCACCGTATTCCCCGGTTCTCCCGTCGTATCTCACGACACCGAAGATAAACTTCAGAAATACGTTACCTCCGGCGGTATCCTCGTCATCACAGGCGTTCTTCCGACCCGTTACGACGTTGGTCCGAAGTGTAACTTCCTCGGTGGCTTGAACGTTGGCACAAACGTTCTTGGAAAAGGTAAAGTTATCGTCGTTGGTAAGACGATCGCTCAGGGCGAAGCAGATGAAGATGCTCTGGAAGATATCGCTGCATTCGGAAAGATTCTTGATGAAGCCGGTATCGTTCCCACTGTTCGTATTTCTTGCGAACCTTGCTCTTGGATCGACTGGGCACCGGGCGGCGGAACAAAAGAATACACGCAGCCCCGTATGCTCGGAAGTGTAGTTCTCCAGAAAAACGACGACGGAGAAAACATTCTGTTCGTTCTCAACCACTATCCCGACGCACACACGTTCAAACTCGACTTCTCCTTCCCGTGCAGCAAGCTCGTTTGTCTCACTGAAGAAGAAGATGCTGTTATCGAAAACGGCAGCTGCGAACTTATGATCGACCGTAAAAACTGCCAGATCTATCGCGTAGAATAATTTCAAAGATATTTATAAAAAGCAAGGAGTATTCATCATAGAATACTCCTTGTTTTTTTATATCAGCATACTGTTTATTTGCACAGCCATTCTTTAACCGCCGCACCGATTCCAAGCGCCATTCGGTAAAAACCAAGGTCATTGGGATGTACGCCGTCTACCGTGCAGGAATCCGAAAACAGTCCGTCAAACAATTTGGATCCGTCCACAAAATCCACGTTCTTGTCCCCGAGAGCAAGTGCTCGCTCATATGCCGCACGGACGACTTCTCTTCTCTCTACATGATCCTGGATGTGTGCATAAAAATCAGGACGGGAAACGAAGATAAACGGTGTATCCGGTCGTTCTTTACGATATGTGTCGTAAAGCGGTACCAGCGTATCTCTCAACCACTCGGGATTCGGGGCATTGTGGTCGTAATCACACACAAAGACAGAAGCGTCCAGAGATGCAAGATAATTCACCATGTTCTCTTCTCCCTTGGCGTTGCCGGAAAAACCGAGGTTGATCACGTCACAGTCAAGCATATTCGAGATCATATTTACATACGCATTTCCGGGACGCGAAGCACATCCGCCCTGTGTGATCGACGAGCCGTAGAACAAAACCGGTTTTTCGTATGTATAAGGCTGCGGTACTTCAATTTCCGCATCCGCATCAAGACCAATGGATACTTCAATTACCGGTTTGTAAAGCGGCATATTGATCGTATATGTCCGCCATTCCCCATCCGTCGTAACAAGAGCCTCGTAGAGCTCCTCCTGTTCTTTCGGACGTAACGAAGCCATATAACGGTTTTCTCCGTCGTTGTTATACGCGTATAGGTCAAAACCTGAGCTACCGACAAATGTCATATGCCACATAGTTCCCCACTTTGGAAGTTCTGCTTTCATAGCAATACGACGTGAGTTTGTACGAAAGCGAATTCTGCCTCCTGCTGAACACTGTCCGGTTCCCACAACACCTTTGCTAACCGATTCAGCCACTGCCTGCGGAATGCGGCGGAACAGATCTCCTTTTTCATAACTGCACATACCGTACACCTTGAAGGGCTCTTCTTTGGTGTCAAACCAACTGATATTCTCTCCATCAAGAGAAAATTCTACTTTAAAATTCTTATCGAGATCACTGATTTTCATTTTATTACTCCCTCTGGATAACACCGTTTCCTTTGGTAGGATAATGAACGGTGGTTATTCTTTTTTCATATTATACATCCACGGCAACACGATTTCAAGGGTGAATAGAAAAAATTTAACGAAAAATACCGTCCGACTATTGCAAGGCAAAAAAAATGATGCTATAATTTATAGTGAAGAAAGTTTCATCCTTTTATCATATATCACTACATTTCGAAAGGGTATTATCCTATGAAAACTTATCCCATGACCATAGCAGGACTGCCCCGTGAACTGCCGATCTGCCCCGTAACCGATACGCTGTATATTGGTGCTTTCGTTATCTTCGGGGATCCCGAGCTGACCACGGCCACCGCCAAAGCGCTGCTTGAACGCGCTCCTGAATACGATTACATCATCACTGCCGAAGCAAAGGGCATTCCGCTTGCTCACGAAATGGCTCGACTTGCCGGAAACCAGAAATATTTTATCGCACGTAAAAAAGCGAAAGCATATATGACCGGTGTGTTCGAAGTAAAAGTTCGTTCCATCACTACAGCGGGAGAACAGAGCTTGTTCCTTGACAAAATGGATGCTGAGCTGATCCGCGGTTCTCGTATTCTGATCGTGGATGACGTGATCTCCACCGGAGAATCCCTGCGCGCTGTTGAAGAATTGGTTGGAGCAGCAGGCGGTCGCATCGTCGGAAAAATGGCAATTCTTGCAGAAGGGGATGCACAGATCCGCGACGACATTATTTATCTTGAAAAGCTCCCCCTCTTCCATCCAGATGGTACCGTGATGGAAGGTTCCCTCCACTGATAGAAAAACTCGGCGCCGTTTTTCGTCACTCTTTTACGAAAACGGCGCTATCTAACACCTTGACAAAGATTTTCCTCTATTATATAATTATGTTATATAACGATTATCACACAATACACGGAGAATAATTATGCCAAACTCTACCCCTGAACGCGGAGGGATTTCCATTGAACTGGAACATATCTTCCCCATTATTAAAAAATGGCTCTATTCGGAAAGTGAGATCTTCCTTCGCGAGATCGTTTCCAACGCTTGTGATGCCATAACAAAACTTCGTCGACTGATCTCTCTCGGAGAAGCCAAAGATATCGATATGAACGGTGCTAAAATCACAGTTCGTCTTGACAAAGAAGCAAAAACGCTGACTGTCATCGACCGTGGTATTGGTATGACCGAAGAAGAACTGAAAAAATATATCTGCCAGATCGCCCTCTCCGGTGCGCTCGATTTCATCCAAAAATATGAGGGCAGCGAAGCCGACGCAAAGCAGAATGGAATCATCGGTCACTTCGGTCTCGGTTTCTATTCTTCATTCATGGTAAGCGACACCGTCGATATCATCACCCGTTCGTACCTCGGTACACCCACGGTAAAATGGACTTGCACCGATGACGGTAACTATGAAATTCTGACGGAATATGAGGATGAAGATGCTCTGCTCGATGGATTCGGTACCGCCGTCATTATGCACATCAATGAAGAAAACGCGGAATTCCTGTCCGATCACAAAATCCGCGAAGTGCTCGAAAAATACTGCTCGTTCATCTCTGAACCCATCTATTTTGAAGCCGGATGCAACTGTAACCACGAGCATCACGACGGCGAAGAATGCGAATGTGGCGATTGCTCCTGCAAAAAAGAAGCTTCCCCCATCAACGACACCACGCCTCTCTGGCTGAAAAATCCTTCCGATTGCACCGAAGAGGAATACAAAGAATTCTACCGTAAAGTATTCCACGATTGGAAAGAACCGTTATTCCACATCCACATCAAAGCCGATTATCCGCTGAATTTCAAGGGAATTCTCTACTTCCCCCGTATTTCCAACGAATACGAAAGTCTCGAAGGTCAGGTAAAGCTTTACTACAACCAGGTCTTCGTTGCCGATAATATCAAAGAAGTCATTCCCGAATATCTGCTCATGCTCAAAGGGGTACTTGACTGTCCCGAGCTTCCGCTGAACGTTTCGAGAAGTTATCTCCAGAACAGCGGATACGTTTCGAAAATCTCGGCGCATATCACGAAAAAGGTAGCGGACAAACTCAATTCCCTCTTCAACACATCTCGCGACGAATACGAAAATATCTGGCGCGATCTCAAAACGTTCGTAGAATACGGATGTATGCGTGACCGCAAATTCTTCGACAGAGTAAGCGGAAGCGTACTCTTCGAGCTGATCGACGGATCGTTCAAAACTGTGGACGAATACCTCGAAAAAGCGAAAGAAAAACACGAAAATAAAATTTATTATGCAAACGATATCACCTCCCAGTCCAAGTATGTCAAGATGTTCCGCGACGAGGGTATTGACGTGGTTCTTCTGGACCGTGTCATCGATACGCAATTCATCACGACCATTGAACAGCAAAAAGAGGGTGTAAAGTTCATTCGTATCGACGCAGAAATTGCCGATGTACTCAAAGCAGACGGCGAAATCAGCGAAATTCCCGCGGTATCGGATCTCTTTAAAAAAGTCGCAGGAGAGAACACGAAGATTTCCTTCGATCGCTTTAAAGATGCCTCCACGCCCGCCCTTCTTACCATCGCAGAAGAAGCGAGACGTATGAGTGATATGATGAAATTCTACAAAATGGACGGAGAGTTCCCGCTCGATCAAACGATGATCCTGAACGTATCCTCTCCCCTTATTGAAAAGATTTCCTCCCTTATTGACAGCGGAAAAAATGACGATGCCGAAGTGATCGCCCGCCACATTTATCTGCTCTCCTCTCTTTCCCAGCGTCAGCTTACCGCGGATGAGCTCGTTGGATTCTTAAACGCAAGTTACGATATCCTCGGTAAACTGTAATGCCGCACGATACAAGCGTTATTTCCAAAAATCATGCGTACGTCACGAATAAATCCATGCTTCTGAAGGAAATCATGGAGGGGAACTTTCGCGAGGCGGTGATCACCCTCTCCGAGGACCGCCATTTTTCTCCCACCCCCGATTTGATTGCTGATATCTTTAATGACATCACAAAGACCTCAACAATCTCCACATTACCGGTCGAATTTGCCTCGTTCTGTCTGGAGTTTGCACGAGTCCATCGAGAGAAGATCGACGTTTTTCCGGATGCCGAACGTGGAGAAGATATTCTCATTCCGAAAATCGCCTATCTTCAGAATGCATTTTCAAACCGTGGATACAATTCGTTTTCACGGCTTTTCGGAAAAGTCACGACGGCGTATTTTTCAAGTTTCCGTGAAGTGTGCGAAGAAGTCTATTACGGACGTGCCTCACACGCAATTCTGCCCATATTCAGCACAAACGACGGTCCGCTGATTTCATTCCGCAAACTGATCTCCAAATACGATTTAAAAATCACCACGGCAACCGACGTTGATATGAACGACGATTCGGTGATGCGCTTCGCTCTCCTAAAAAAGGGACTATCCCTGAACACCGCCCCGAGTTTTCTCGATTTATCGGTCAATCTTCCCGATACCGTCTCCATTGGCGCGTTTCTCACTGCGTGCGACCAGCTCGGAATGAAAACGATCACGATCAATTCTTATCCGCTCGATTATTCGAGTGATCGCTGCGGTTTGAGCGCACAGTTTGACGTAAGCAGAGGAGATCTCGCGGCACTGACGCTTTTTTTGGAAGGTTCGCACATTCCCTACGAGGTCATCGGTCTGTACGAAATTCTCGATCGTTTGATCCTATAAATCGCGGCATACCGATATTTCCACGCTCCCATACAAAATACAAATAACAAACGAATTACGAAAGGTTTTTATTATGGAAGAATACAAGCAGAGATATTTACAGTGGCTGGAGTCCGACAAAGTGGATGAAGACACCAAAGCGGAACTTCGCGCTATCGAAAACAATCCCGAGGAAATTGAATTCCGTTTCTCCTCTTATATGGAATTCGGTACCGGCGGTCTTCGCTCCAAAATGGGAGCAGGCTGCGGAATGATGAACACCTATACCGTTGCTCAGTCAACAGAAGGTGTTGCTCGCGCTATTGAATCTCTCGGAGAAGATGCAAAAAAACGCGGCGTTATGGTCGGTTACGACAGCAGAAACAACTCCGCACTTTTTGCAAGAAGATGCGCCGAAGTTCTCACGGCTCACGGCATCAAGGTTTATCTGTTTGACGAACTTCGTCCTACCCCTATGCTTTCTGCGGGCGTTCGTTATTTCGGATGCATTGCAGGTATCAACATCACCGCCTCCCACAACCCTGCCGAATATAACGGATACAAACTGTATTGGGAAGACGGTGCTCAGCCCACCAAGCAGATGGCGGATCACGTTTCCTCCTTCATCTATTCCACTGATATTTTCGAAGGTGTTCCGACACGCGACAAAGCCGATGAAAGCCTTATTACTATGGTTGGTCGCGACTTTGACGAAATTTTTATGGAAAACGTAATCGGCGAACAGGTTTATCCCGACGTCGTTGGCAAAGCTGCTGATAACCTCGAAATCGTTTATACTCCCCTTTGCGGCGCAGGATACCGAATCGTTCCCGAAGTTCTCCGCAGAATCGGCGTAAAGCATCTCTCCACCGTGGACTGCCAGATGACACCCAACGGAAACTTCCCGGGTCTTGCAAAGCCTAACCCCGAATATCCCGCTGCATTTGCGGAAGGAATCAAGCTGGCCTCTACCGTAAAATCCGATCTGATCGTCGCAACTGACCCCGACTGTGACCGTGTTGGCGTTATGGCACGCGATAAGAACGGAGAATTCCAGTGCATCACCGGTAACCAGATGGGTTCTCTGCTCCTTGATTATATTTTCTCCGCTTTAGAGGAACAGAACAAAATGCCCTCTGACGCTTACGCCATCAAAACCATCGTAACGAGCGAAATGGCAACAAAGATCTGCGAGGTTCATAACGTCGAACTCTACAACGTTCTCACAGGATTCAAGTTTATTGCCGAAGTTATCGGTGAACACGAAGAACTCGGCAAGGGTACGTTCCTCCTCGGATACGAAGAAAGCTACGGCTATATGAAAGGTCAGTATTCCCGTGACAAAGATGGTGTTGTTGCCTCGATGCTCATTTGCGAAATGGCGGC
>JAZRNC010000111.1:0-5305 GCA_045647965.1 Eubacteriales bacterium
GTTATTAAGAACTTCTCCATCTTCCCGAACCTCCAATACGTTAACCTTAAGGCTACGGAAGGCGGTACAATCTCCGGAAACAAAAACAACGTTCTCACGAAGTTTATGGCTGCTCTCGGCTCCAGACGTACGATCTACATCACTCCCGATGAAGGTTACGAAATCGTTGACGTTATCGTTAACGGCAAGAGCATTGGCGCTGTAGAATCCTTCAGACTCGTTGCTACCAAGCCGAATAACGTCGTTAAGGCTATCTTCGCAGAAATCGACGACTGATTTACCAACAATTTATGAAAAAATACGAGAGTTTTCACTCTCGTATTTTTTTATTTTTTCTTTTTCTCAATTGACTTTTCCTCCCCACAGTGATATAATACCGATAAATCACCCTCACAGGAGAATGTTATGTGCAACTCGAAATCTAACCAGACACGTATCACATGCGCTGATATGTTAAAAAATCCACAGTGTGTCTTTACAAATATGACTACCTCCGCGGTAAGTGAGAACGGCGAGGCTTTGATGCGCCATACTCCCTATGCAACCCACACCTCACCGTGGTACCTCGGTCTCGATCTCGCGCACTGTGACATCCCACACGATCGCACGGAATATTGCGTGTTTTCCCTCACCACCGACGACATCGCTGAGCCGCATCTCGTGATCTCCTCCCCCATCGAATCAGAGACTGTCTTTCCCATCTCCATCACCGCTTCGGGCGGCTTTATCACAATGATCTTTGCGATCGGCGATGCTATTCGTGACGTGAAACGCCGCACTGCGTTGTCACCGAATCCTTATGCCGATTCCGAAATCTACCCGCTACGCTGCATGAACCGTACACTCTTCAACGGTCGGTATCTCCACCTCGCGCTCTATCCGTTCGGCAACAAGACAGATGCTTGTGCCAATTTGCGGCCAATCGCGTTTTTCGACTCGCTCGAAGCTGCCTCCGCATACGATCCGTGTGAGCACCCCTTCCCTTACACAAGTGACATTGACGCGCTCTATGAGCCGTTCTATGAGCCCGCAACCGATGCGCTTGTGGAATCGTACAAGGCTCAAATGGAACAGCGAATCCACGAAATTACAACCACCGAATCCGTCCTGACACCCGATCAGATTGACGGCACGTGTTACTATATTTCCTCCATCCACGGAAACGACGACAACGACGGACTCTCGCCTGAAACGGCGTGGAAATCCATCACAAAGCTGCTTGTAGTCGGCGACGAGGTGGGAATTTCCACTCCCCTTGCAACATATCCCGCCATTACCCACATTCCCAAAAGAGGGGACGGCGTTTTCCTTGAGCGCGGAAGCGTATTCAACGCCGAACTCTGCACGATGCACGCCGGGGACTACACGATGTGGCTTGTGGACGGAGTTTCCTACGGCGCGTACGGCGAGGGGGAAAAACCCGTACTCACTTGCTGTGTGGATTACAACGGAAGCAAAAACTGGGTGAAAACCGAGTACGAAAACGTATGGATGCTCGATCAAAAGCTGACTCCGCCGTCCATTTCAAAATCTCTCGGTTACCACGATATCGCAAACATCGTCGTTAAAGCAAAGGATGGTAAAACCGGTTACGGTATCAAAGTCCTTGCCAATACCCCGGAAGATTCGTTTAACGGAAAAGCAACCGTCTATATGGGCAAAGTCACGAATGGTTTTGAAATTTTCGAATCCGGCGGTGTGAATCTAACCTGCCCCGGAGATCTAAAAAACAATCTCGAATACCTGCACGATTGGAAAGGCGAGCGCGTATATCTCTACTGCGACAAAGGAAATCCCGCTGAAGCATACGAATCCGTGATCCTGACAAGGCAGGGAATCTGCGCATATGGTGGATCTGATTGTGTCGTCGACAACCTCGCATTCAAATATGTAGGAACGTTCGGTATCAGCACCGTCAATATCAAAAATCTCACGATCCAAAACTGCACGTTCGAATGGACGGGTGGCGCCATCCAATTTGGCACTACAATATTCGGCGGTGGTGTACAAAACTGGTGCAACTGCGACGGCTTCTATATCAGAAATTGCTATTCCAACCAATCCCTCGATGCATCGTTCAGCACGCAGGGAAACGGAGATGGCGCCAAAAACGTCATTATGCACGATGTTGTGATCGAAGATTGTGTCGCGATCAATACCAACTCCAGTGTGGAAATCTGGAACTGGGCGAGCGAGCATCGTCTGATTGCCAACGTATCGATAAAGAACAATATTTTCGGCTATGCGGGATATCATTTCGGAAACAGAAAAGCACACCCCGTAAAAGATGCCTGCATCCTTCAGCTTGGCAATAACGAAGGACAAATTCTCGAAAATGTCGTCTTCGAAAAAAACCGGATCCTGTACGCTTCTTCCTGTTGTTTCTGGGCACGACCGCTTCTTTGCCGCGGAGATGTCAACGGTACACTCATCCGCGACAATACATACATTCTCAGTAACCGCAAAATGTATATGCTAACCTCTCCCGATATGCGTTCTGATCTGTTTGATCCACACAGAGCTTGTGTCCCGTTCTCGAAAGAAGCCGTAAGAGATCTTCTCGCTCTCGGAATCGACTGCGGAAGTAAATATTATTACATTGACGGTTACGCGTTTGAAGGGGAGGATAGCGGCGTATATATTGCTCCCTATATGATGGAAGACAAGAAAAAACGCTATATTCCCTCCACACTCGGAACAAAACAAAGCGAAAAATAAAAAAGCCCCCTTCCGGAGGGGAAAACAAAAAAATTAGAGTGACCCTTGACCGTATTCTTTCTTTACAGATTACAGTCAAGGGTCACTGGTGATTCTTGATATCTAACATCATTTTAGCCTCTCTTTCTTTAACTGTCTGATGCATCATCCAAATACTGCAATTTCTAAAACACTCACATCATTTTGTTTTCTCTACTGAGAATCCGTTTGTTTTTTGTATTTCAAATGCTGCATGAGACGCTGTTCGATTCACCGGATTTTCTTTTTCGGGTTCTCCTCATTGTCGAGTGTGATTCATCTCATCCTTACCTTCTCCAATGATATTCCTTTCTCATATCAATAAAACGTCCTTTTAACTTCTCATCGTATTTCTCGACAATCCGATCATTACGCTTTATTCATGCGAACCCTGCGTTAGTAAATCCTGTTCTTCATTTGTTCATTGGGTTTTACCTCTCTTTCTTTTGTGATTATATTATATCACAAGAAAACAGCAAATACAATTGACAAATTAGCAAAAGTTCACAAGTTTTTTATGTATAAAACGCAGAAGTTGAAAATTCGTTCACAAATGCCTTTACAACCGTCGTTAGTTGTGATATAATGAAAAAGTGGGCGTGTCCCAATCAACCGAGCAAAATACGACCAAACAAAAATACTACAATAACAAAAACCACCGTGTTTATCATTCACGGTGGCTTTTTCATATTCGTTTTGTTTTACCGCAACCGAGAAAAACGTCTCAGAGACTCCATTCCTTTCGGTACGTAAGCTTCAAGGTATTGTTCTCCCCAAATTCGATCGGCAACCATATATATGAGCAGCGCAGAAAATCATCTGTGTTGTGTCTCTCTGCCATATGAATGTACCGATCCGTGCCTTCTACTTTGAAAATAGCGGTCGTTTGCGAATGGAATGTCGTTTCCGTTTCATCCGCGACGCACGGATCTCCCATATCTTCCCACTCGCCAAACAGATCTGTCGCCCTGAAATATTTTGCCTGATTGAACGCCCATCCGGACAGCCCCGACGTCACCATATAGTAATAATCCCCTCGATGAATGATTGCCGCCGCCTCACGTCGGAACGCCGCATCAATTCGTTTGTATTCCGACGTACACGAGAGATAGTCATCCGTTAATTTTACAAAATAGAGGCATCGGTCGTTCTCGCAGATAGCACTGATGTCGCGGTCGTAAACGAAATACGCCTGTCCATCGTCATCCTTGAACAATGTACAGTCGCGTACCACACCGTCATCATCAATCGGACGAAAATGCCCCATCCAGCGGTAGTTGCCGTTTACCGTATCGCAAACTGCCACGCCCGCTTCGCCCGTTCCGATTTCAAGTCCGTGATCCCCTGGGTATTTCACATAATGGCACCACAAAACGTACTGCCCCGTCTTTTCGTTATAGATAATTTTCGGTCGTTCGAAACGCATCGGTGCATAAAGCTCACTGGATGGATCGGAAGACACCGCAAGAATCACACCTTCGTATTCCCAGTTCAAAAGATCCTCCGACTCATACATCACCACACCAACGGTCGTTGTCTGTCCGCCTTTACCGCCCGGTGCAAAAGGAATCTCCCGCAGTGCCTGCCCGTACCAGTGATACTTCCCTTCCGCAAAGATCACGCCGCCGTCGCTTGCGTTAATAATATTACCGTCCGTGTCATACCATTCGGTAAAATCGCCAATCTCTCCGTGAATAAATTTTTCCATTTTTATACTCCTATTCTATGTCGGTCACAATGCAAAATCGACTGTTTTCACTCGCCGTATCCTGAAGCATTTCCAGAAAAGCCTCCGCGTAATCCCCAAGATGCACGCGCAGTTTTTTAAAATTCTGAATTTCCACCGTGATCTCAGCGACGGAGAAAACGTCGTGCAGTGCATCAAGATTCTCTCCCGTGTAATCCGGAACACCGTATCGCATTCTCAGAGCCTCGTAGAGCTCTTTTCTCGAGTTTATCTCACTTCCGTTAATAACAATGTATGTCATACTATTTCTCTCCATAAAGCAGCGTAAACGTATCGTAGTGGTCGTCCGTGTAATAGACAAGACCATCGTTCGAATATACGATCCGCTTGGCGCCGCGCGATTCTTTGCCGAGAGTATCTATATCGCATTCGTAGTACACACGCCCCTGTTTTTTCGGGAGAATCCCTTCGTAGTTCCCAAATTTATCCCCGCCGATGCATTTTCCCTCGGCATATTTTTCCACGGAACCGCCCGTCCAACCGAGTGCTTCCGCTTCGTTTTTAGTAACGTAATTCTTCGGAAGTTTTCCGTACAGATGCAAATACAGTGCCACGCGATCACGGTCGTCATACTCGCCATCTTCGTTCACCGTCACACCAGATAGGTTGCTTGAAACCTCCCAATGTTCCGACCGAGACTCATCGGAGGAATCCGCATTCTCCGAATCTTCGCTCATCTCCAGCTCGTCAATCACATCGATCACGTGGTCAAGTCCGTCAATGATTGCTTGTTCACACGAAACGAGCGACAAGAGCGTCAGCATTGTTGCTACAATAAGAAACAGTGCCGTGATTTTTCTCTTCATACTTTTTCTCCTATAT
>JAZRNC010000112.1:0-9381 GCA_045647965.1 Eubacteriales bacterium
CAACTCGTCGACGATAACAAATGTCTGACAGAAAAAATTCGCGAGATTCGTTCGTTCGAAACGGGGGAATTGAGAATCGGTGCCATCTACGGCATCAGCGAGACGTATATTCCCTCTCTTATCTCAAAATACACATCCGAATTCCCCGATGCCTCCATATCGCTCGTTTCCAAAAACACAGACGGTCTTGAGGGCAGATTGAATTTACACGATATCGATATTGCTATCGTAAATACGGATGAGCTGAAGGGGTCGGAATTTAAGCTTCTTGCCGTTGAGCCGTATTACGCGTTTATTCCCAAGAGCCATCCCCTGTTAGCCCGAAAATCCATCACTCGCGAAGAGTTGTCCGCACAAACGCTCATCATCCCCTCTAAGGTTGAAGACTCTCTGATCGAAAACACTCTTGATCTCTCAAATACGTCAGTCTATCGCATCACAGCCTATTCAACAATCATTCATATGGCGTCCGAGGGCCTTGGAATTGCCGTTCTTCCCGTGTCCAGCGCAAAAAACGTCTCGACAGACGTAAACGCCGTGCCGATCACCCCCACGATTTCCCGCAATATCGGAATCGCATACCACAATCGAGAATGGCTGACCGCCGCCGCGCAAAAATTTTTGACAATTGCTCTTGAACATTTTCCGCGTGAAATCACCTTATAAATACCTCAAATAATAAAGAAAAGAACTGCCGCGACAGACGTAAAAACGTCCGCATCGCAGCAGTTTTTTGTTTAGTTTTCGTTTCCAAAATTCTCGAACTGACTTCCCCAGAGCTTGGCGTAGAGTCCGCCTCCACAAATCAGCTCGTCGTGAGTACCCGTCTCCACGATCTTTCCCGCTTTCATAACGAGAATTACATCCGCTTCTTTGATCGTCGACAAGCGATGTGCAACGATAAAGCTGGTTCTTCCTTCCATCATCACACCAAACGCCCGCTGAATCTTCAACTCCGTACGCGTATCAATGGAAGAGGTTGCTTCGTCAAGAATCAGAATGGGCGGCAGCTTCAGCATCACTCTGGCAATACACAAAAGCTGACGCTGACCTGCGGACAACGCACCTCCGTCATCATCGATCACGGTATCGTAACCGTTTGGCAAACGTCGGATGAAGCTGTGCGCGTGTGCAGCTTTTGCCGCGGCAATAATTTCGTCCTCCGTAGCACATCTTCCCATCAGGATGTTATCGCGAACCGTTCCGCGTAGGATCCACGTATCCTGCAAAACCATTCCGTACGTTTGGTGTAAGGATTCCCTCGCAATCTGGCGCACGTCGCACCCTTCCACGGATACCGATCCTCCCTTTACGTCGTAGAATCGCATCAGAAGATTGATGAGGGTGGTTTTTCCGCAGCCCGTCGGTCCGACAATGGCAATTTTCTGTCCCGGTGTCACGTTCAGCGAAAAATCTTTGATCAGATCCTGCTCCTCCGTGTACGAAAATTCCACTGAATCCATCGCCACAAATCCCTCCACATCGGTGAGCGTTTTCGCATCCTCGACGTCGGCGGGGTATCTGGTTTCATCGATCAACTCAAAAATACGATCCGCACAGGCAAGCGCATTCTGAAGCTCCGTCACAACGCCGGAGATTTCATTGAACGGCTTCGTGTACTGATTGGCATAGGCAAGAAAACTGGTAAGTCCACCAACCGTCATCGTTCCGAGAAGTACGGCAAGTCCACCCGTCAAACATACCGCCGCATACACGACGTTATTGACAAATCGTGTGGACGGATTCGTCATCGACGAGAAAAATATGGCACGCAGTGAGTATTTTGTGAGACGATCGTTGATCTCGTCAAACTGTTCCATCGCCTCGTCTTCGTGTGAATACGCGCGAACCACCGCTTGTCCGCCGATCATTTCGTTTATCAGCGCCGTGATTTCGCCCCGCGTCTCCGATTGCTTTTTAAACATCGTATACGTTTTCTTTGCAATGATGAACGCCGCAAAAAGCGAAAGAGGAGTCAGCACAACCACAACGATCGTGATGATCGGATCCAGAATGAGCATAAACACGAGCGTACATACGATAGTCATTACACCCGTAAAGAACTGCGTAAATCCGAGAAGCAAGCCGTCCGCAAACTGATCGACGTCACCAATGACTTTGCTGACCGTAGCCCCGTGCGGATGGGAATCCACATACGAAATCGGGAGCCGCACGATCGTATCGAATGCATCTCTTCGTACGTCACGAACCACGGAATAGGTGATCTTGTTATTCACAAAATTCATGATCCACTGAAAAACGCCGCACAAACAGGCGGAAACGGAAATTTTCACAAGGATCTCAACAAGAACCCCAAAATCAACATTTCCCTCGCCAAGCATAACGTCAATTGCGTTTCCGCACAGAATCGGAATGTACAACGTCAGAATGACGGTTGCCATCGCCAAAATTACCGTAAGAATCAAAAGAGGGATATATTTTTTCAAATATTCAAAAAGTCTGCGCCATGTTTCGCGTTTGATTTTGCTTTTGTTTTTCATGTCACCCCTCCTTTTTGAACTGTGAATCGTATATTTCTTTGTAAACGGTACAATTCTGAAGCAGCTCCTCGTGGCGTCCGACACCAACGAGTTTTCCGTCATCGAGTACGAGAATCTGATCGGCGTACATAATGGATGACGTGCGCTGTGACACGATGATCACCGTCGGGTGATACTCGAGATTTCCGATCGCCGCGCGAAGAGAAGCGTCAGTCGCAAAGTCGAGCGCCGAGGAACTGTCGTCAAGGATCAAAATCTCCGGTTTCCGAACGAGAGCACGCGCGATGGACAAGCGTTGACGCTGACCGCCGGAAAAATTCTTTCCGTTCTGTTCTACTTCGGAAGAAAGTCCGTTTTCCTTTGCTGCAACCACATCCGCCGCCTGCGCCGCTTCTATGGCTTCCATAATCTCTGCGTCGTCGGCGTTCGGTTTTCCAAAGCGGATATTATCCCGAATCGTTCCCTTGAACAAGGTCGCCTTCTGCAGAACGTATCCGATCTTATCCCGAAGATCACTTGCCGTGTACTCCGTCACGTTCACGCCGTTTACGAAAACTTCTCCCGCCGTCGCATCGTAGAATCGCGGGATCAGGCTGACAACCGATGTTTTTCCGCAGCCCGTACCACCGATAATACCGACGGTCTGCCCTCTCGGTATACTGAATGAAATATCGTCAAGCGCCTCGTCCGAGCCTTCCGTATAACGCAAGCTGACCGAACGGAATTCCACCGCCGGAGAAGATTCGTCACCTTCTTTGCTCACATCAGGGAAGGTCATTCCGGGCTTTGTTACGAGCACTTCGTCGATACGCTTCATACACGTGATGGATTTTGTGATACTGATGATCAGATTCGCAAATTTAATAAGTTCGACGAGAATCTGTGTCATATAGTTATAGAGCGCTACGGCTTCTCCCGTAGAAATTCCCCCGTCGTTCACCCTCACACCGCTGTAATACAGCAGAATAACGATTCCAAGGTTGAGAATCACGAGAGTCAGCGGATTCATAAGGGCGGAAATCTTTCCCGCTGTCAGCTGATTTCGTTTGAGTTCTTCGTTGTAACCGACGAATTTTTTCTCTTCGGCACTCTCCATACCGAACGCACGGATCACGCGCACACCGATGAGGTTTTCTCGCGTTGTGCCCGTCAGTCTATCAAGTCCTCCCTGCACTTTTTTGTACGCCGGGATCGAAATAAGCATAATGCCGAACACCACGACGGAAAGAAGCGCAATCACGCCAAGGAACACGAGCGCTGCCTTTTTGTCAATGGTAAACGCCATGATCATCGCACCGAACACCACGAACGGAGAACGCAGGAGAAGACGCAGCGAGAGATTCACACCGCTTTGCACCTGATTCAAATCCCCCGTCATACGCGTGATGAGGGTGGGGATTCCAATTCGATCCATATCGGAAAACGAAAGAGACTCAATATGACCGAACAAAGTTTTTCTGAGTCTTCCCGTACAGCCTACCGCCGCTCTTGCCGCAAAAAACTGCGCCGTAAGCGAACAGATAAACCCAAGTAACCCAAGAAGTACGAGTATGCCGAATTTCTGGGCAATATAGCCGCGATCCCCGTTTGCAATGCCGTAGTCGATAATCTCCGCCACGACAATCGGCACGAACAACTCGAACATCGCTTCGAGCAGCTTGAACAGCGGTCCGAGAATGGACTCTGCCGTGTAATATTTCAAATGTCTGAATAAATTTTTCAAAAGTCCTACTCCGTTTTTTCTTTCTGTTTCTTTTTATTTTGCGTCAAACCAAGTATTTCCAATGCCGCAATCCGCCGTCATCGTTACAGCAAATTGCACCGCCGCTTCCATTTCACGCACAAGAATTTCTGCCGCCAGATCCGCACATTCCTTTTCGGATTCCACGATCAATTCGTCGTGCACCTGCATAATCAGTCGGGCGTTGATTCCCGCGTCGTGCAGAGCGCGATTTACGCGGATCATCGCAATTTTGATGACATCCGCCGCCGTTCCCTGTATCGGACTGTTCATCGCCACCCTCTCTCCGAACGAGCGAAGATTGTGGTTAGTGGAAGAAAGCTCGGGAATATTTCTTCTCCGTCCGAAAAACGTCGTGGTGTATCCGTCGTTCTTTGCTTTTTCGACGGTCTTCTTTAAGTATTCGTCAACCCCGCGGTACGTTTCCAGATAGCTTTGTATATATTCTTTTGCCATTTTTCGCGTAATGCCGAGATCTTTTGCGAGAGAAAACTCGCCAATGCCGTACACGATACCGAAATTGACCGCTTTGGCGCGTCGGCGAAGTTCGGGCGTCACGTCATCCACGTCCACGCCGAAAACCTGCGCGGCAACCGAGGTGTGAATATCCTCTCCGTCAATAAACGCTTTCATCATCGTCTCATCTCCGGCAAGTACTGATAAAATACGAAGCTCGATCTGCGAATAGTCGGCATCAATCAGCACACATCCTTCGTCCGCGATGAAATATTTCCGAAGTTCTCTGCCCATCTCCATTCGAACGGGAATATTCTGCAAATTCGGATCGCTGGAGGCAAGACGTCCCGTTGCCGTACCCGTCTGATTCAATTTCGTATGAATACGCCCGTTTTCGTCCGCCTGGGCGGCAAGAGGCTCTCCGTACGTGCCGCGCAGCTTGGCAATCTGACGGTAATTCAGAATATCCGAAATGATCGTGTGATACGGTTTCAGCGACTCCAGCGTCTCCGCATCGGTCGAGTACCCCGTCTTCGTCTTTTTTCCCGCCGGAAGTCCGATTTCCTCGAACAATACTTCCCCAAGCTGCTTCGGAGAGTTGATATTGAACGGTCTGCCAGCCTGAAGCCATATCGCATCCGCATATGCTTCTTCGCTCAACATAAGTTCGTTCGCGTACGCCCGTATTCCGTCGGGATCGATCTTGAAGCCCACCTCTTCCATTTCGGCAAGAACGGCGGACAAAGGAATCTCGATCTCGTTCATCAGAGACGTCATCCCTTCGGCTGTCACACGCGGCTCGGTTTCATCCCGCACCGCCATCACGCATCGAACCGCATCTGCGGCGTTTCGGATCGTACTGCCGAGATATTCCGCAGCAACGTCTAAAAGCGAATACTTGCCCTTTCCGGGATTCAAAAGATATGCCGCGAGCATCGTGTCGTACACACAATTCACCGGACAACCGACCGTATGCGTATCTCTGAGGAGTTTTTTCAGATCATGGCACACGATACGGTTTGAAAGGAGCAGATCGCGGACCTCGTTTTCCTTCGGATTATTGCATACGTACGCTTTTTCATCGAGAAAAACGGAAAATTCCCCCTCCTCGTACCAGACGGCAATATCCCCGTCCGTTTTCGGAAGTTCCGTCAGAGAATTCACTACGGTAATCGAAAGCGGAGTCTCCTCCCGTTTTGACACTTGGCTTGCTGTCGATTCGTCCACACCAAATCGCCCCGCCATTCCGTTAAATTCAAGTTCACGGCACAGCGAAAGAAATTCTGCCCGATCGATCGGACGTGATGCGAAGATCTCCTCTGCCATGCATCCCATCGGTGCTTCCGTACAAATCGTGGCAAGATCACGGGATAAATACGCCATATCCCTTCCGTTTGTTAATTTTGCCGCCACCGAAGCAGTCTGACCGAAATACGTCTCGTGCGCGTATAACTCGTCCAGTCCACCTGCCGCCGCAATCAGTTTAAACGCCGTTTTTTCTCCGATTCCGGCAACTCCCGGAATGTTGTCCGAGGAATCGCCCATGAGCGCCTTTACGTCAATGTATTGCTTCGGAGTCACACCGTACTCATCGATGAACCGCCGTGTGTTATAAACGATATCTTCCTTCGTTTTGGCAAGGATCACGTTCGTCGTATCATCAATCAATTGCAGGGAGTCCCTATCCCCCGTCAGAATATACGTCTCGATCCCGCCCGTTTTCGCGGCAAGGGCTGCCGACGTACCGATGATATCGTCCGCCTCATATCCGGGACATTCGATAACAAAAAAGCCGAGAGCCGCCGCTACTTTTTTCACATACGGCATTTGAACCTTCAGTTCTTCCGGCATTCCTTTTCTCGTACCCTTATACGCCTCGTATGCCTTATGTCGGAACGTGGGCGCGTGAACGTCAAACGCACACGCAATATAATCCGGAGCGAGCGCATCGAGATGTTTTTTAACAATCGTGAGAAAACCGTATATGGCGTTCGTGGGAAGTCCGTCACGGTTGGACAGCGGACGAATTCCGTAAAACGCACGGTTCACGATACTGTTTCCATCTAATATCAAGAATTTTTTCATAAGATTCCTCAAATTCTTTTATTCTACCAAAGATTATACCATAAACCAAAAGGTTTTAAAAGACAATCCCGTAAGATTAAATATTTTTTCTCAAAAAAAGTAAATCTTGTTGCTAAGTTTTCAGAAATGGTTTATAATATAGTTAATAGGTCGCTTTGATCTTTTATCTGAAATTTAATAAGGAAAGAAGTAATCGTATGAAAAAAATCCTTGTCGCTCTTTTTGTTCTTCTGTTTCTTTTTAGCGGATGCGTCGAAAAAACGATCTCTCTCGCGGACTATCTCCCCCCTGTCACCGATTCCACCACAAAATATCAGAATCTACAGTCCATCAGCGTCACGGATCATCAAAGCCTGGAAAGTGTCACCCTGAGCGATTACGCGGATATGGACACGATGTACATGCATCTCTCAGGGCTGGTATGCCGTGAAGATTCTCCCGAAAACGAACTTCCCGCTCCCCTTTACACGGTTTCGTTCCTTGCAAACTCTTCCGGTGTTACGCTCTCTATTCTCTCGTCCACCAATCTGCTCATTGACGGAACCGCCTATGTGATCGAAGATTACAATCTTGATCTGATGTATTTTGCAAATCTCTTTACTGACAGTTCCAAATAACCGACTCCACCGTTCTATCCTATCTTACTGAGGTTCTCTTATGTTTTCACTTCTCCTTGCTATCATCTACCTTGCTTTTATCAGTCTCGGACTCCCCGACTCCCTACTCGGCTCTGCTTGGCCGGTGATGCGTCTTGAATTAAACGCAGATCTATCCCTTGCCGGTATTATAACGATGCTGATTTCCGGAAACACCATCATCTCCAGTTTATTATCCGACCGAATGACCAAAAAATTCGGTGCCAATGTCGTTACAGCGGTAAGTGCCGGACTCTCTGCGGTCGCACTGTTTGGTTTTTCGGTATCAAATTCCGTGATTTCGCTTTGTTTGTGGTCGATCCCGTTTGGACTTGGCGCGGGAGCCATCGATGCTGCGCTGAATAACTACGTAGCCGTACACTATACCTCCCGTCATATGAGCTGGCTGCACTGTTTTTGGGGACTTGGCGCATCGATCAGTCCTTACATTATGAGTTACTGCCTCTCTCTCGGGAATTGGCGGAACGGTTATCTGTCCGTCTCCGTCATTCAGATCGTACTTGCGGTATTCCTCTTTGCCACGCTGCCTTTATGGAAAAATGCCAAATCCTCCACTGACTTCATAGATACCGAGGAACGTCACTCTGTCGGAGTTATCGGAGCACTGAAAATAAAAGGTGTCCCTCATATTCTGATCGCATTCTTCTGTTACTGTGCGTTCGAAGCTACTGCCTTCATTTGGACGAGTACGTATCTTGTAGAATACCGTGGGATGGATGAAAATATTGCCGCCGGGTTTGCCTCTCTGTTTTACATTGGTCTGACTGTTGGCCGCTTCTTATGCGGATTCATTTCCGATCGCATCGGGGATAAAAATTTGATCCGTTACGGCTCCCTTGTTTCTATTTGTGCACTCATTCCCGTGATGCTTCCGTGGAAGACAGTCGCACTTGTTGGCATCGTAATCCTCGGTCTCGGATGCGCACCGATCTACCCATCAATCATTCACGCAACTCCCTACAATTTTGGAAAAGAGAATTCCCAAGCCATCGTCGGTATACAAATGGCAAGCGCTTACGTCGGCTCCACCTTCATCCCACCGATTTTCGGTCTGATCGCCGATCACATCTCCGCCGGATGGTATCCGTATTTTATTCTCTTCTTTGCGGTATGGATGTTCGCCTCCACGGAGAGACTCAACAAAATTCTGAATAAATAATTCTCAAACCCAAAATATTGTTACAGCAACGGGGAGGGGTAAGAACTTTTTCGAAAAAAGTTCTTACCCCTCCCCGTTATACCCTATTTTTATTATTACGAAATCAGCAATTTACTCATCGTCAACGATACGGTACGCCGACAAATTCGTTCGCTTGTAGAGCGTGAACATCAAAATGAAGGTAATACACAAGCCGAACGGGTGACCGAACGCCACGGAAAGCGGTGTGTTGCAAATGAAGTTCGTCATCACGATGAGATATACGAGGCGAGAACCTACGTTTCCGATAAGACGCACGATCATCGGAATGCGGCTGTTTCCAGAACCGCTGAGTACACCGGCAAACGTCTGGTTCATGGCAACGAGCAGATAGAAGGGAGAGATCGCACGAATATACATCGCTCCGTATACGATTACTTCGGGTTTGCTGTTGAAGAATCCAACGATCCACGGCGCAAACAGCATAATCGGAACAAGCAGAATAACAATGGATGAAACCGCAATAAGAAGAGTCACGGACACACTCTTTTTCGCCCTGTCCACATTGTTCTTACCAAGGTTTTGCGCAACAAAGGTTGTAACGCCGTGACGGAGAGATTCCAGCGGCACCATAAAAATATGGTCCACCTTAGCGTATGTGGCATATCCCGCCATAACATCCTCGCCAAAGAAGTTAACATACGATTGGAAATACACCCCGGCAAAAGAGGCAATGGAGCTTTGAATCGCGGAGGGAATACCAAGTGCCGTGATTCGCTTTAAAATGGAAAAATCGATCTTCAA